>PXDC01000086.1 GCA_003565135.1 Verrucomicrobiota bacterium | reverse complement strand
GACGCGGGGAATCAGTAATGACTGCCAGCATCTATAATACTTTCGCCGTCCGGGGTTCGCTCCGGTTTGGCGTTTCAACAACGTCCGCCGGCCGGCTTCCTGGCGGTGGCCGGTCGCAATGGTCCCTCGGAAGGGGACCTGGACACTTCGGCATGACCGCCGGGGCTTAGCCCGTCCCGGCGGCTCATCGCTTAGATTCGGAACCCGGTCCCGCGTAGTGGGGGGCCGGGTTTTTTCGTGGTTGCGTCCCTGGGGGCCACAGGATTGCGCACACGGGGTTTTCGGGAGCGGGTCCGGGTTACTGACACCCGCAAGGCTGGCGAACTCCTGGCGCGGATGGAGAAGAAGCCGGGGCGGAAAGCAAATGGTAACAGCGTGTTACCATTAGAATCCCTCGGCATCACCCGTATGCAGTCGCATCGGTGGCAACGGGCCGCGACGGTTAACGATGAAATGGGACCAATTGGTCCCAAAATAACCACCGAGCGCCAAGCCCGCGAACTCGCCAGGGTCGAACCCGAACGGCGACAGGAAGTCGTAGCACCCAGCACCCGGACCTATCCGAGCGGGAAGGGTCAACGCGGGAGGAAGTCTCCGGGAAGTCTCTGCGATCACTTACGGGCGAGGGGGCGGCCGGGCGGAGCGGGGAGGGTGGAGCTAGGGTGATTTATCGTTGAAATCCCTGGCACTGGACGTCAGTAAATAACAATAGACACGGACAAGCCTGTTAGACCAGAGCGTTAGACATGGCAGCAATCCGGGTTAGAAAATTTTGTAAGATTCTGATTTTCAACTGTCCCCGTAGTTCAAAGGATAGAACCGCGGTTTCCTAAACCGTTAATCCCAGTTCGAGTCTGGGCGGGGGCACCAGGTTGGGATTGCGGTTCCTGGCGCCCCCGTTTTGATTCTGCGGGAACGATCCGGGGGGGGCCGAATCGGTTCAGTGGCCCTTTGAGGGTCAGAGGAGGTTGGCTACGGCTTTTCGTTCCTCTTGTAGTTCGCCGACCGTGGCCGCGATCTTTTCCTCGCTGAAGTCATTAAGGGGGACGTCCTGTACGATCTCCCAGCGGTTTCCGTCGGACCGGATGGGGAACGAGGAAATGAGCCCTTTCTCCACACCGTAGCTGCCGTCCGAACACACGGCCACACTGAAATAATCACCGGCGGGGGTGGGGCGCGTCAGGGCGCGCACGGTGTCGACGACGGCGTTGGCCGCCGAGGCTGCGGACGAGGCGCCCCGCGCCTTGATGATGGCGGCCCCTCGTTGTTGCACGGTGGGTATGAACGTGTTCTTAAACCATTCCTCATCGTTGATGACTTCGGGGGCCGGTTTCCCGCCGATAAGGGTGTTGTAGAAATCGGGGTACATGGTGGAGGAGTGGTTTCCCCAAACGGCAACCCGGGAGACTTCGGTTACGTCCACTCCGGCCTTGAGCGCGAGTTGGGTTTTGGCCCGGTTTTCGTCCAGTTTGGTCATGGCGAACCAGCGGTCGGAGGGAAGCCCCTGGCCGTGATTCATGGCGATCAGGCAGTTGGTGTTGCAGGGGTTGCCCACGACGAGAACACGGACATCGGACGCGGCGTTCTCGGCAATGGCTTTACCTTGTCCGGTGAAAATCTTCCCGTTGATGTTGAGAAGGTCGTTGCGTTCCATTCCCTGTTTGCGCGGGACGCTTCCCACCAGCAGGGCCCAGTTGACTCCCGAGAAGCCCTCGTCGAGATCGACGGTTGCCGTCGTCTTTTTCAGCAGGGGAAAAGCGCAATCCTGGAGTTCCATGACCACCCCGTTGAGCGCATCCAGGGCGGGCGGAATTTCGATCAGGCTGAGTTCGACCGGCTGGTCGTCCCCAAAGACTGATCCCGAGGCAATGCGGAACAGCAGGGAATACCCGATCTGTCCGGCGGCTCCAGTGACGGCGATACGTATGGGAGATTTCATGGGATGACTACACCGAAATCCGATACCTTCGGTCAATCCTTATCGGTCGCGGGAGGCGGCCGGTCGTCGTTTTGGGGACGAATTCAGATGGGATGCTCGGCCGGTTAAGCTGCCCGAATCAGGCGGTTGTGCCTCGGACAGCGTGTGTTGGCCCGTGCCCGGTGCCGGGCGGGGGGACGAATTCAATTATTCGTGCGCGTCAGGAGGCGACGATATTGAGAATTTTGCCGGGGACGTAGATGACCTTGCGCACCGTCTTTCCTTCCAGGTGGGCGGCTACCCGCGGTTGTTCCCTGGCCGCGGCCAGAACGGTTTCCCGGTCGGCGTTTTTCGCGACCTCCGCGTCTCCCCGGTACTTGCCGTTGATCTGGAAGACGACCTTGACCGTTTCCGCCTCGAGGCGGGACGGGTCGTATTCGGGCCAGGGTGCGGACGTCACCGACGGCGTTTCGCCCAAACGGGCCCAAAGCTCTTCCGCCAGGTGGGGGGCGAACGGCGCGAGAAGCCGCACCAGGGCATTGGCGGTATCCCGGGCGATCGAGTCGCACTTCTGGAGATGGTTGACGAAGATCATCATCTGAGAAATCGCGGTATTGAACCGCATTTCCTCTATATCCTCGCCGACCTTTTTGATGGTTTCGTTGAGCAGGCGCAGGGTCTCCGGATTCTGTTCGGCCGTCTCGCGGATCTTTGAGCCGCGGTTCCCCTCGCGATCAACGATCTCGCGCCAGATCCGTTTGAGAAACCTCGAAACACCTTCGATGCCCTGGGTGTTCCAGGTTTTCATGGCCTCGAGCGGTCCCAGGAACATCAAGTAGGTTCGAAGCGCGTCCGCGCCGTATTCCTCGCAAACGTCGTCGGGAGCGACCGCATTCTTTAGCGATTTCCCCATCTTTCCGTAATGCTGAGTCACCGGACGGCCCTCGTAGAAGAAGCGCCGGTCGGGGGCATCCTGGACCTGTTCGGCGGACTTGCCGTCCTGGTCGACGACCTGGTCCGCGGGCACACGAATCCCGCGTTCGTCCTCGTAGTAATAGGCCTGGATGTATCCCTGGTTGAACAGGCGACGAAAGGGTTCCGGGGAAGAGACGTGTCCGAGGTCGTACAGGACCTTGTGCCAAAATCGGGCGTAGAGGAGGTGAAGCACCGCGTGTTCGGCACCCCCGACGTAGAGGTCAACCCCGCCGGTCGGGACCGGGCCCTCCGCGTTTTGTCCCTGCATCCAGTAGCGTTCGGCTTCCTTTCCGGCAAATCGCTCGCTGTTGTGCGGATCACAGAACCTCAGGTAATACCAGCATGAGCCGGCCCATTGAGGCATGGTGTTCAGCTCCCTTTCGTAGCGCACGCCGTCGAGCTCGACAAATCGCCAGGAATCCGGCGCCCTTCCCAGCGGGGGTTGGGGCGGAGCGTCGGGGTCGTCGGATCCGTGAGGACGGAAATCCTCCATTTCCGGAAGTTCGACCGGGAGGTCCTGTTCGTCCACCGGCACGATCTCTCCCCCGGGGCCGTGCAGGATCGGAAACGGTTCTCCCCAGTAGCGTTGCCGGCTGAACAGCCAGTCGCGGAGTTTGTATTGGGTTTGCGCGTTTCCGAGTCCCTTCGATTCGAGCCAGTTCGTGATTTTATGGCGGGCCTCATCGGTGGGAAGGCCGTTCAGATCGATGTCCTGGTTCACCGAATTGAGATTCGTGCCCCTGCCGGTGAACGCTTCCGGAAAGGCGGCGGGTTTATCGGTGTAGAGCCGCCGAAGGGTTTCGGTGTCTTCCGGAGTCACGTGTTCTTTTGGCGCCTGGGTTCGGAGCCAGCAATCGTCGGGCATGACCACCGGGCGGATCGGAAGGCTGAATTGGCGGGCGAATTCAAAGTCGCGCTCGTCGTGAGCGGGCACCGCCATGATGGCGCCGGTCCCGTATCCCATTAAGACGTAGTCGGCAACCCACACCGGTATGGGTTCGTCGTTAACCGGATTGATCGCGTATGCGCCGGTAAACACGCCCGTCTTGATCCGCGTTTCCGCCTGCCGCTCGAGGTCGGTGCGGGCGGCGGCCTGCTCCCTGTACGCCGCGACGGCGTCGCGTTGTTCGGGGGTGGTGATGGTCTCGACCAGTGGGTTTTCCGGCGCCAGAACCATGTAGGTGGCGCCGAAAAGGGTGTCGGGGCGGGTGGTGAAAACCGAGACCTCCGTGTCGGATGGCGCTTCCCGCGGCGGGGCGGCCTCGCCGTGCCGGATGGTGAACCGGACGAGAGCTCCGTCCGATCTCCCGATCCAGTTGTGCTGCATGAGCTTGATCGGTTGCGGCCAATCGACGAGGTCGAGGTCCTTCTCCAGCCGTTGCGCGTATGCGGTGATGCGCAGCATCCACTGTTTGAGCGGGCGCTGGTGGACCGGGAAATTGCCCCGTTCGGACCGGCCGTCATTGGTCACTTCCTCATTGGCCAGAACGGTTCCGAGCGCCGGACACCAGTTCACCGGCACCTCGGCCAGGTAGGCCAGCCGGTGGTGAGCGAGGGCCTCGTTTTTTTCCCTGTCGGAAAGGGAGGCCCAGGTCAGAATCCCGCCCTGTTTGTCGCGGGCGGTTTTATCCCGCGACCGGACAATTTCTCCCGTGCGGGTGACGAAGCATTCCTCTTGACCGAGCATTTTCACCAGGTCGTCGATGGGGCGCGCCCGGTTTTCCATGGGATCGAACCAGCTGTGGTAGAGCTGAAGAAAGATCCACTGGGTCCATCGGTAGTAATTTACATCGGTGGTGGCGACGGCGCGGTCCCAGTCGTAGCTGAGTCCGAGGCGTTTGAGCTGGCGCACCATATTTTCAATGTTTTTTTCCGTCGTGACGCGAGGGTGGACCCCGTGTTCGACGGCGAACTGTTCGGCCGGCAGCCCGAAGGCGTCAAAGCCCATGGGGTGGAGGACATTGACGTTCCGCATGCGCTTATAACGGGCGAAGATGTCGGTCCCGATATACCCGAGGGGGTGTCCCACGTGGAGTCCGGTTCCGGACGGGTAGGGAAACATGTCCAGGATGTAAAACTTCGGGTTGTCCGAGAAATCGACCGCTTTGAAGGTCTTGTGTTTTTCCCAGTATTCCTGCCAATGGGCTTCGATATCAGCGGGTGTGTAGTCTTTGCAGTTGGTGGCCATGAGAAACTTTCCAGCTTGAAGATTCCCCCGGCCGCGTCAATTTATTCGTGGAGCGTATGTTTACGGGAATTGTTGAGGAAAAGGGGCGCGTGCGGGCGTTCAGCAAGGGCGATCGCGGCTGGCGCCTCGAAATTGAGGCGCGGGGTGTGCTCGAAGGTCTTTCCATCGGCGACAGTGTCGCCGTCAACGGTTGCTGCTTTACGGCGGTATCGGTGGTTGACGGCTGTGTTTCCTTCGACCTGCTGGAGGAGAGCGTGCGTCTGACCAATTTCTCCCGGCTCGGTGAGGGCGGCGAGGTTAACCTCGAGAGGAGTCTCCGATTTGACGGTCGCATGGGGGGACATTTTGTCACCGGACACATAGATTGCTGTGCGGAAGTGGACAATTGGGAGCAGCGAGGCGACGACCGGTACCTTCATGTACGGGTGCCGACAGAATTCCGCCGGTACCTGGTTTACAAGGGAAGCGTTGCCATTGACGGGGTGTCCCTCACGGTGGCGGAAGTCGACGAGCGGGGCTTTGCCGTTTGGTTGATTCCGCACACGCTGGATGTGACCAACCTCGCGGGTAAAAGTGAAGGCAGTCTCGTCAATTTGGAATTCGATATTCTGGGCAAGTACGTCGAGCGAATTCTCGGGTTTCGTTCGGATGCCGGAGCTGGCGAGGAAAGCGAATAGGAGGATTCCATGCGCCGCCAACTGCAATGCCTGGTTGAGGAATTGAAGCGGCTGAAGCGCGAGGGCGTGCGGACCGTAAATGTTTCAGATGAAGCGCTGGCGGGATTGCGTGCGAGCCTGCAGGTTTGCGTGTCGGAGTCCCCGGAGCGAATCGACCCGGCGGTAAATCGAGACGAAACCGGTGCACCGTTCGCGGGTTCGGGGCGCGACGGCGCCACGCGTGAACCGCGGTCCGAACGGCCCGCGGAGGCTTCCGGGGAAGGGAAACGGGCCGTAGCCGAACCCAGCGGGCACCGTGCCCGCCAAACGGCGTCGGACACGTCCGCGCCGATCCCGTCCACGCCGCCGGATATCCGGCTACCCGACGGCGACAAGGCCGCCCGCTGGGCGGCGCTGAGGGAGCAGGTGATCCACTGTCCGGTATGCCGCGCGCACGTCAGGCCGGGATTCCAGGTCGTTTTCGGAGTGGGGGATGTCGACGCCGACATCTTTTTTGTCGGCGAAGCTCCGGGTGCCGAAGAGGAAAAGAAGGGGGAGCCCTTTGTCGGACCTGCGGGGGATTTGCTCAACCGGATCATCGGTGCCATGGGATTGAAACGGGCCGAGGTGTACATCGGCAATATCATGAACTGGAGACCGGAGACACCGTCCATGGCCCGAAATCGGCCGCCCACGGCCGAGGAAATGGCATTTTGCCTGCCGTACCTGCGGGCACAGATCGAGATTGTTCAGCCGAAGATTCTGGTCGCGTTGGGAGCGACTGCCGTGACCGGCCTGCTCGGACCGGATCCGAATCGTCGTATGGGGAAGATCCGCGGGACCTGGCAGGAATTCTCCGGTATCCCCTTGATGGTTACCTATCACCCCTCCTATGTGTTGCGTTATGGTTCCAACAGCGTCAAGCGGACGGTCTGGGAGGACATGATACAGGTAATGGAGCGGGCCGGAATGGCCGTTTCCGAAAGGCAGCGGGGATTCTTTCTGCCTAAAAAGGATTAAAGAAGTTTCCCGGAATCCGCCGTGGTGCCGGGCGGGATGGCCTTTCGGTCTTCAGGAAGGCCGGCACGAGGCGTGGCCCCCGGATCCGCGCGGTTACTCGGCGGGCGGGCCCCCGAGGCGAGCCGACCGGTTTTGGCACAGGAACCACGCTCGCCCCGTTTAAACCGGGGGGACAAGCGAAACGCCGGCGAATGGATTCGCCGGCGTTTTGAGGCGGGATAGACGAGACTCGAACTCGCGACCTCCTGCGTGACAGGCAGGCGCTCTAACCAACTGAGCTACTACCCCGGAAAAAGAGAAGGTGTGCGTCTTGAGCGAACGAGTCAAGTGCGCAGTGCAAAAATTCCCTTTCAAAATGCGGGAAAATTTGTTTACCCTGCCGGCCGGCCCGTTCCAGGGCCGGCCCAAGTTTACGGTATGCGATTATATCCCCGTTTAGCGCGCTGGTTTTCCGGCGTTTCCCAGTGGAAAGGAGGTTCGCTCCTCCTGGCGCTGATCGTGCAAGGCGTGATTCTATTCGTGGCCGGGGCCATTGTCGTGATGACGCCTTCTCCGGAGTCCGAACCCGAGTTCCGGGCCGGTCAGTCCATCCACCTGCCGCAGCGGGAGCTGGAGCACCGCGTTGCCGTGTCGGAATTTCAACAGGCCAGCAGCAACCCCCGCATGGTCGAGCGGCTCGCAACATCGGCCCTCCTCCCCGAGGGAATGCCGGAAATGCCGGTCGCTGCGGCCTCCGAGTTCAGTCCCGTGGAGAGCGCGAACTTGATGATCCAGGATTCACACGCCTTGTTGAGCGACTCCGGCATCGCCGGGGTTTTGAGTGGGCTGCAAGGGGTCGAGTCAACGTCCTCGTTTTTCGGGATCGAAGACACCGGGGAGCGCATTGTGATCCTGGTCAATACGTCGGCGTCCGTTATCAATAAAGCCCGCAACCGGGGCGTGACCATTGAGCGAATCCAGCGCGAAATGATCGACCTGGTGGAGGGCCTGTCCTCCGGGACGCTTTTTGGCATCGTCCAGTTCAGCCAGGGGGTCCGGGTTTTTGAAAACTACCTCGCTCCGGCGACGGCGGCGAATATCGAGACAGTCGGGAATTGGATCCCGGAGAACCTGCACGGCAACCCCCGGGCTCAACCGGATCAGGCCTATTTCGGACATGAAGCCGGGTTTGTGGAGGCGTTCGCGCTCGATCCCGACGTGATCTTTCTGGTTACGGATGGACGGCTCAACCGGCGTGAGGGATCCCCGGGAAATTATACGTACCCCGTGATCCCTTACGCGGAATTGGCCGCCACCCTCCAGGAATTGCAGAGAGAAGCCTCCTCGGACGTGAGGATAAACGTAGTCGGTTTCGAAATGGAGGGAAGAGACGCCGAGGCGATGCACCGCCTGACCCGGGAATACGGCGGACAAATACGCGAATTTTGAGGCACGGGGGTGTTCCCGTACACCGCGGTGTGAAAACGGATCGTCCGGTGCGTTTTTAATGCGCGCAAATGGCAAACAATAGGTCTGCCGATAAAGGATAAATTAAATGATAAATAGCCAGGCTATTTATCAGGGCTCGACGAATCTGGTCGACTCGGTGGCCGCGGGGATTTTGATTGGTGGTGTTGGCAAACAAGACGGTTCATTTTCTCGATGCGGGGCGAAAAGCGCTTCTCTGGCCGCTCAGTTTGGCCTTGCGGGTCTGGGCGGGAACGTTGCGTCTCCGTATGTCCGATGAAGACCGGCGAAGGCTCGGCGACACGGACAAGCCGACGGTGCTGGTTTTTTGGCACAACCGGCTGTTCCTCGCTTGCGAGGTGTATCGGCGCTTTCGAAAGGGACGTGTGACCTACGGTTTGATCAGTGCGAGTCGCGACGGGGCATGGCTGGCCGCGTTTATGGAGTTGAGCGGGTTGCACGCCATTCGGGGGTCGAGCAGCCGGCGTGGGCGGGAAGCGCTGAATGAATTGCAGAAGCGCTTGCGGGAAGGCAGCGATATCGCCATCACGCCCGATGGGCCCCGGGGGCCCGCTTACAGTTTCAAGGCGGGTGCGCCGTTGCTGGCGGCACAAACCGGCGCCCGGGTCCTGCTGGTAAATGCTTCGTTTTCCTCGGCGTGGAGGCTGAGGAGCTGGGACCGGTTTTACCTTCCCAAGCCGTTTTCCACCGTGGTTCTGCGAACGGTTCTAACCGAAGCCGACGCGGGAGGCGGGGGGGCGGCGTCGTGTGCCTCCCGGTGGAGAGCTCAATTGCTCGCTTTGGTTTCCGAGGATGAGGGGCTCGATCGAGACAAAAACACCGGATTCTCGGCGCCATCCTCTTCTCTATAGCGGCGATTCGGGACGGGGGCGAACCGGAAGGGCATGCGCCGCGTCAGGCCGCGGGTTGCAGCGTTCGATTGAGAAAAGCCTCAACCTCCGTTGCCACGCGGTCGATTTCGTATTTTTCCCGGACTTCCTCATAGGCTGTTGTGGTGAGCATTCGGGCTACCTCGGGCCGGGAGGAAAGTTCGAGAATCTTCTCGGCAAGATCCTGAGCATCACCGGTTTTGAAGGCTAACGCATTTTCTCCGTCCCGGATGAGCTCAGCGTGCCCGCCTTCGAGTGTGCTGATTACCGGGAGACCGGCCGCCATGGCTTTGAGCTGCATCAGGGGAAAGGGTTCCTTCCATTTTGAGGTGGAAAGGAGCATGTCGTAGGAGTAGAGGGTGACGTGTTGCTGTTCTTCGTTGGTTACTTTGAAACTCACCGCCCCCCTGAGGATGCTGTTCCGGATAAAGTCGTGGAGCTGTCTTTCGTAGGATGCGTCTCCCCGTCCGTGCAGATCCAGGGTGAATTCGCGGTGCCCCCGGCGGTGCAGAATTTCCAGGGCTTTGATCGCAGTGAGCGGGTCTTTGTCTTTATTGAGGCGGCCGAGATAAAGGAGGTGCCGCAAATGATCCGGGTAGTTGCGTTTCCGGTAGAATTTTTCCACCGGAACACCACACGGAATCACTTCTGCGGTTTGGACGGCAAGACCCTCGCGTCCGGTTACCTCCCTGAGTGACTTGGAGCAGAAAAAGCTGTGCTGGAGGCTGAGATGGTGAGGGTCGCCGAAGGGGGCTTTCTTCCTGATTGACTCATGAAGGTGCATGCCCGAGATCAGGTTTTTGAATACCGACTCGTTCGCGAGGCTGTCGTGGTACCACATATCCAGCCAGGGCTCCTTTTTGAGCCAGAGAGTCAGCCATGGGTTCAGTACCGCGTAGGCACAGGGGATCCCGGATTTATCGATATTAAAAAGGAGCGAGCCGGACAGGCCCTGGAAACCCCACACGACGATCAGTTGCGGCTGGAACCGGTCGATATGGCGCTCGAGCACCTCCACGTTGTCGCGTTCCTGGCGATAGAGTTTCCAGAATGTATGGCTGTCGGGGCTCGGATGGTGCAGGTGCAGTTCCCGGAACACGTCGTTCTGACTCTGGTTGCGTTCCGCCATCTGGATGTGTCGGAAGATGTCGCGGGACGAAGGGTTGCTGTCCGCGCCCGTGAAATCGGAGGTCAGCACACGCTGCTGGTGATGGCCGCGACGGGCAAGCGCGTCCACCATTTGCTGGCACTGGATTTCCGTACTGCCTTCGTAGAAAGGAGGGTAGTAATTGCTGAGGTGAAGGATTCTCATCTTACCAGCCCGCCGTTGAATGCCGAGTAGACGACGTCCATCGTTTCGCCCCGGTTGGGTTGTGGGTTTGTCCGGGAGGGAGTAACGAATGTAATACCGCTACTGTATGAATGCTAATAACGGAATTACCTAACCGTGTCCAGCGTGTTCCGCTGGAAAGGGGCGTCTGCGATAGGGGCGCTATCCGCAGGCACCGGCCGGCCGCAAACAGGGGACCGCGGTTGCCGGAAGGCCGGGGGGGCGGTCCGTGGGCCCGGCGTCAGAATGTCGGGTAGCACACCAGGCGTTCGCCCGAAGGGATCCGGAAGTCTTCGCCGTTCGACCAGATCTCATCGTTGATCAGCACCTTGCAAACCAGGGGCACGGTGTTTTCCCGGCTTGACCACACCCATTCGTCGGAAGCGGTACAGTCCATGGGGGCGCCCCGGTTCCAGCTCAATCCGGGGCCTTCACCTCGAATATAGAGGGTGTTGCCGAATCCGATGTCGACCCGGGCGCTCAGGACCGTCGGGCTTTTGGAGGGGGCCGCTCCCCGGGAAGCCGGTTTCTTTTTTTGAGCGGTTTTTTTTGCCCGCGTCTTCTTTTGGGGAGTGTCGGGCGTGCTGGCTTTTTTAGCGGTCGTGGATTTCTTGGCCATGGAGTTGGTGGATCAGGTACAATTTCTGCGCCGGTTCCGGAAAACAGAACCGCCGGTTGTTTTTTAGCCTGTTTTTCGGGAAAATCACAAGCGCAATGTTCCGGTGGGCGGCTATTTTCGAAATTACGGGTTTACTCCCGGACATTTTTTGTCAAAACTTGTGTGAGTTTCGTTTCAGAGGGGCCGTAGCTCAGTTGGAAGAGCGCGTCGTTCGCAATGACGAGGTCGTCGGTTCGATCCCGATCGGCTCCACCCATCTTTTTCCCCTTTCCGGCTTATCGTTTTGGTGGGCCGGCGTCCTTGACGGGGTGGCCGCTGATTCGGCTTGTCAACCCGGGCTTACAGCCGATACGGTTGAGCCGTGTTTCCCTTGAGGTGGTTTGGGCGGGGGCAGGATCGCGATCCCGTTCCCGAGGTGAAGACCGGCCGGGTCGGAGAAGGGCTGGCCGAGGAGTATCTCCGCCGTGACAAGGGGTTTCGAATTCTGGCCCGTAACTGGCGGGCGGGAAGGGAGGAGATCGATCTTGTCGCCTGGGATGGCGATGCGATGGTATTTGTGGAGGTCAAAACCCGGCGGCGGGAGGGATTGGTCCCCGGTTATTTTGCTGCCGTAGGAACCACCAAGCGGCGGGCGCTGTGCCGGGCGATCAAGGCCTACCTGCGTCAGCTTTCCCACAAGCCATTGGCCTTTCGCTTCGATGTCGTCGAGGTCAATCTGCAGGCTCCGCCCGGCGATCGGGTGCTGCATTTTGAGAATATCCCCCTGTTCCCGAAGAACTTCCGTGTGCGTTAGCCCGAATGGCACTAGGTTAAGTCCTCCATCGGGATCGACAGAGCGAAGCGGAGATGGCGGAGCAAATCGCTATCGGAATCGGGATCGATGTTTCTGTAAGGCGTCTTTTATCAGGCTTTTCGATAGCGATCCCGATTTCGATAGCGATCCCGACCTTTCAACGGGGAGCCTCTTAACCGAGCGGCATTCGCGTTAGCCCGTTTTCAGAATGCGCGACGCCCGCCCGTTGCGCGGGCGGAGGACCCGGGTCTTCCCACCGTTCGGCAGGGGCGCCCGGGCTCGTGGTCAAACGGCGGGGACACCGGCCTGATTAATGCTTGTGTTCCCGCTCCTTTGGATGTCTCTTTGACTTAATTTATGCTCGGTACAGAGACGCAGCGTCACCCCTTCCTTCAAGGTTTGAGCAAGCACCGCGGCGCCCCTCCCACGGTGATCGTGATTTTCGGGGCGTCGGGTGACCTGACATCGCGGAAGCTCATACCGGCGATTTACAATCTCAGCGTGGACAATCTGCTTCCCCCGGATTTTCATCTCATCGGTTACGGGCGCAAGCAGATGGAGAATGCCGCGTTTCAGGAGGCGATGACCGAGTCGGTCAAAACATTTTCGCGCCGCGAGTTGAACGATGAAATCTGGGCCCGGATAAGGGACACCGCCAGTTACCATTCAGGCGGCTACGACGAACCCGAGCCGTACCGCAAGCTCGGTGAAAGGATCGAATCCATCGAAAAGGAGCTCGGCCGCGAGGTACAGGCGCTTTTTTACATTTCCACGCCTCCTTCCGTTTTCAAACCGATTCTGGAAAACCTGGGTGCCAGTGGGTTGGCCCGGCGTCACCGCCACGGAGCCTTTGCCTCCAAGGTGGTCATCGAAAAACCGTTTGGTCGCGACCTGGAATCGGCCCGGGATCTCAACGCGGTCATCACCCGGCAGTTTGACGAAACCCAGGTATATCGGATCGATCATTACCTGGGTAAGGAAACGGTGCAGGATCTTTTGGTGCGACGGTTTGCCAACTCGATTTTCGAACCGCTTTGGAATCGACGCTATGTCGACTGTGTGCAAATTACGGTGGCGGAGGATATCGGGGTGGGGTCGCGCGGAAGTTACTACGAGCAGAGTGGGGCGATGCGCGATATGATCCAGAACCACACCATGCAGTTGCTCAGCCTGACGGCGATGGAACCGCCCGTTTCGCTCGACCCGGAGTCGATTCGGGACGAAAAGGTCAAACTCCTCAAGGCAATCCAACCCCTGGATCCCGGTGCCAGGCAGGGCGACGTCGTACGGGCCCAGTATGCCGAGGGATTGGTGGGCGGGAAAAAGGTGCCGGGGTACGCTCAAGAGGACGGGGTCGACCCGGATTCAGCGACCGAGACCTATGCCGCCCTACGTCTCAGTATCAATAACTGGCGCTGGTCCGGTGTGCCTTTCTACATGCGCTCCGGGAAACGGATGGCCCGCCGCGTGAGCGAGATTGCGGTTCAGTTTAAGCGTCCGCCGGGAATCCTTTTCAGCGATGCCGAACGGTTCGACCTCGCCTCCAATACGATGGTTATCCAAATCCAGCCGGACGAAGGGACCACCCTTTTGCTGAATTCAAAAATTCCCGGGCTGGAAACGCGCACTCAGCCGGTGAAGATGCATTTTCGCTACCGGACGACCTATGGCTCCAATACGCCGGAGGCCTACGAGCGGTTGATCCTCGATTCCATGGTGGGAGACAGCACCCTCTTCATCCGCGGAGACGAGACCGAGTCGTCCTGGAAGCTGATCACTCCCATCCTGGAAACGTGGGAGAAGTACGGACGCCAGGGCATGGAGAGTTATGTCGCCGGTTCGTGGGGTCCCCTCGCGGCGGAACAGCTTCTATGGCGCCAGGGCCACGAATGGCGCCGGGCGGGACCATGAACGGGCGGACGGGAGGATTTTGACTATGAGCGCCGATCAGCGAAGTATCTTTGCCGCCCTGCCGGGCCTGGAGGTGCCCGTGCACCGGATCCAGGATGAACTGGCGCACATGTGGGAGGGAGCCCCCGATTACGGGAAGGGTGAAGTGGCGGAATACAGGGCCTCCCAAATGAATGTGATCATTCATTTCGGACGCGGGACGACCGCCGATGAGGCGCTGGCCCGATTTTCCGGTACCTTGCGTTTCGCCCAGCGTTATCCCTGCCGGGTGATTGCCTTGTGCCCGGAGGATCGCGGAAGCGAGGACAGCCTGATGATCCTGAAGCTGTTTGCCGAGTGTTTTGTGGGCAAAACGCAGCGCGAAAAATCCTGCTGCGAAGCGCTGATTCTGGCCTATCCCCGTGAGAGCAAGGGGTTCCTCGAAAATCAGGTTTCCATACTGCTCGAAAACGATCTTCCGACCTACTATTGGTTTCACCACTTTGCCTCGGCCCGGAATGTGAGCGATTACCTCTCGTTCCTCCAATCCTGCAAACGGATCGTTTACGACTCGGGTATCGAAACGCCCGATGCCACGGAGGTGGCATGGCCCCAGCCGGAACGCGTGCGGGATCTCGTCGTCGCCCGGCTTCTGCCCGTTCGCCAATCGGTCGGGCAGTTCCTCAGCAGTTTTGAGCCCGGCGAGTTGTGCAAGAATCTGAAAAGTATCCAGCTTCGCCATTCCCCCGAGTTGCGGGCCGAGGCCCGGTGTCTCCTCGATTGGTTTCAGGTGCGTATCAACGCGTGTGCGGCGTCCGTCGGCCGGCCTTTCCCGCGGGAGGGCCGCACGGCCGAGGTCGACAATCGGGGGGGATTTCCCTTCCAGTTGCGTTGCGATTACGAGGACGGCCGATATTTTTACTGGCAGGCCGATTTTGCCGCGGGCAACGGCAGGATCGATGTCGACCTCGGCGGGCGCAAATTGACCTTGCCCATGTCCGTCCGGCTCCTTTCTCTCGAAATGGAGCTGGCGGAGGCTTTTTTCTTTTAATTTCGCCGTTTTCCTTTTGCGAGCATGTATCTTCGAGAACTTAAAGTCAACGGATTCAAGAGTTTCGCCGAACCGACCCGGCTGAATTTCGATCCCGGTGTAACCGCCATTGTGGGGCCGAATGGCTGCGGAAAAAGCAACATCGCCGATGCGATTCGCTGGGTGCTGGGCGAGCAGAGTGCCAAGGCCCTGCGCGGGGGGAAAATGCAGGACGTCATCTTCGAGGGAACCGATAAACGCAAACCGGTTCAGCTTTGCGAGGTAGCCCTGATTTTCACCGAATGCGAAACCTTGTTGGGGGATTCGTACCATGAAGTGGAGATTACCCGGCGCGTAGCGCGTGACGGGCAGAGCGACTATTTTCTGAACGGCAAGGCCTGCCGGCTCAAGGATATCCAGCGGATATTCATGGATACGGGAATCGGCCGGTCGTCGTATTCGATTATGGCGCAGGGGCAAATTGACCAGATTCTGTCTTCAAATCCGGTCGAGCGGCGGGCGATATTCGAGGAAGCCGCGGGAATCACGAAGTATAAAAGCCAGCGCAGGGAGGCTTTGAACAAGCTCAAACTCGTCGAAGGCAACCTCGCCCGGCTGACCGACGTTCTCGACGAAGTCCGTCGCCAAATCAACAGCCTTCGGCGCCAGGCCAGCAAGGCGCTTCGCTACAAGAGAATCCGTCACCGGCTCGAGAAGCTGGATCTTGCTTTTAACGGGTATCAGTACCGCCGTTTGGAAACGGTTCTCTCCGAGATGGAGGGCAAAATCTCCGCCCTGGAGGCCGGGGTTGCCGAAGAGACGGGCCAACTCGAACGAAACGAGGCGGCCGTCGAGGAACGGAAAGCGGAACGCAGCCGCCTGAATGCAAAACTCCAGGATGTGCAGCAGGCCGTGTTCGACCTCCGTTCCCGGCGCGAACAGGCCGATAACAGTGCCCGTCTTGCCGAAGCCCGGAAAGAGGATTATGCCGCGCGGCTGGAGGAGTCGAGAGGCGAGATCGCCCGAATGGAAAAGGATCTGGAGGAAACCAACAAGGAGGCCGAGGGCAGTGCGCGAAGTAAGGAGGAGCAACACGATGCCGTGGCCGGCTCGGATCGGATCTTTCGGGAAATAGAGGAGGAGGTGCAGGGGTGCCAAAGCCGCTTGAACCAAGAGGAGCAGCAGCTTGCGAGTGAAAAACACAATCTTTTGCGGGCTGAAAGCGATGTTACCCGTCTCCGGTCGAAACGCTCCGAGCTCGAACTGAATTTAAAATCCGACGAAGTCCGCGCGGCCCGGTTTGACGAGGAAATCGCCTCGCTGGTGGAGGAAGAAAAGGACGCTGACGCGAATCTGTCCCGTCTGGGGACGGAAATCGAAAAAGCGGACGGGGTTCATGCCGAAGCCCAGAAGGGGCTTGAAGAGGCCCGCAACCATGTTGTGCGCAGTCGGGAAGCCTATCGCGGAAAACAGGCGGAAATCCAGGAAGTCGATCGGGCGCTCGCCCAGAACAATGCGCGACTGCGGCTGCTCCAGCAGCTTCAGGAGAAACTTGAAGGTTTCAGTGAAGGGGCCAAGGCCCTGCTCCAGGGGAAGCTCGATCACGCCCTCCCCGAAGGCGCGGAATTTTACCCTGTGACCCGTAATATTCATGTCAAGGCGGGTTATGCCAAGGCGCTGGAGACACTTCTCGGGTCCGCGATCGACTCGGTCGCGGTGGCCGATCCCGATGTGGCCCAAACGGTGGTCGAGGTTCTCGACCAACAGAAACTGGGAAAAGCCTGCTTGCATTTCTCCCTGAACGGGCGGGGTGAAGGAAAGGGTTCGACCCGTGAATTTCCTGCATTTCTCAAGCCCGCAACCGATCTCTTTACCGCGGATGGTGAAAACGGGACACACCCGCTCCACGGGCTCCTGGCGCGGAGCTATTACGCCGACAGTGCGGCGGATTTCTTCGATTTCTGGAAAAATAATGAAGACTTTGATTTCCTTCATGTTGTAACAGGCAAGGGAGAGCTGATCGATCGGCGCGGATTGGTTTTTGGCGGATTCGGCAAAGGAAAAGAGAACTCCATCCTGCAGCGGGAGGCCGAGATCCAGGAACTCATGGCCGATATCGCCGAGGAGCAGAAGCATCATTCCCGCTTGAAGGAAGAGGCGGAAAAGCTTCAGGAGAAGCTGGAGGAAGCGGAGAAAGGCGTGGAATCCGCTCATGAAGCCGTGCGCGAAGCCGACGGCAAACGCAGTTCGCTGCGCGCGGAACGTCAAAGCGCCGAACGCGCCAGGGAAGAAACGGTTGCCCGGCGCACACGAATGGAAGGTGAACGCGGGAAACTGCAGGAGCAGCGGGCCTCCGCCCAACTTGAATTCGACTCCTTGAAGAACGAGTTGACCGAAGCGGAAGGGCGATTTGAGAAACAGAAGGAGACCATTGCCGATTGTGAGAGCCGAATCCAGGACACCCGCAAGGCATTGGAAGCTCAGAAGGAAAAGCTATCCGAAGCTCGTTTTGATCTTGCCCAGAAACGTCAGCGCCTGGAAATGCTCGATCGCGGTCTGAGCGAGATGGAAACCAAAACCCGGGAACTGCGACAGGGAATCGCCCACCGGAAGCAGGAGGTCGAGAGGATGGGCGAACAAATCGGTTCTCTCGAAGATGAGCATCGTACCCAACAAGAGCGCAGCCGTGAGCTGGAAGTCGAGCTGGTTGAAGCACAGGAGAAGGTCGAGGCGGTCCGGAAGGAATATGCCGCCGTTGAAGAGGCCATTTCCTCCTCGGAAAAGGCCCTCCATGACAAACGGGCTCAACTCGACAAACGCCGGAGTGAGCTGAGTCATTTGCAGATCAAACACGCCGAGCAGAAATCTCACCGCGAACACCTGATCGAGGAGGTCCATCGCGAATACGAGGTCGCCCTGTCGGATGTCGACTGGAAAGAGTGCCTTTGGCGAGCTGAGGAGGAGCCGGCAGGGCCTCATCCGCTGGATCTCGATGATGATGATTCGGCCAATGGAAAGCGACCGAAGCAGAACGGGGAACCCAGGCCGCCGATGACGGAGGAGGATCGCAAGGCGTTCGATGAAACCGACTGGGATGCTATAAAAAAAGAAATTGAGTCTGCGCGCGGTCGTATCCACTCGATGGGTCCGGTAAATCTCGTTGCGATCGAAGAATACGTTGAATTGAAAGAGAGGCTCGAGTTCCTCAGTGCCCAGCACACCGATCTCGTCCAGTCGCGGGACGAGCTGCTTCAGGCGATCGATGATATCAATCATCGTTCGACGACGCAGTTCCGTGAGATTTTCGAGCAGATTAAGAAGAACTTCGGTTACACCTTTGAAAAGCTCTTCGGAGGCGGTAAGGCCACGCTTGAGCTCTTCGAAGCCGACGATCCGCTCGAAGCCGGAATCGATATCATCGCCCAGCCCCCGGGGACGAAACTTAAAGGTATTGTGCTTCTCTCCGGCGGGCAGAAAACGATGACCGCGGTGGCATTGCTTTTTGCGATTTATATGGTCAAACCCAGCCCGTTTTGTGTGCTGGACGAACTTGATGCCCCCCTCGACGAGGCCAATATCGGCCGATTCACCGAAATGCTCAAAGAGTTT
>PXDC01000118.1 GCA_003565135.1 Verrucomicrobiota bacterium | reverse complement strand
GGAGCCGGTACATCCACGCCCGGATTATTGAAATCCTCAACGATCCGGGAGAACCCGCATGACGACGGCTACGGGACCCGAACCTCCGGAACCTCCCGGTCTGCGCTGGCTTGTTCCCGGCCTCCTCGCGACCGCCTCGGTTTCGCTTTTCCTCGGCCTCTTCCTGCCGTTTTTTCACGTTCGTAAATTCTGGATCTTCGAGGACGCGGTTTCGGCGGTCGGCGGGATTCTCAGCCTTTTCGATGCCGGCGAATACTTTCTCTTCGTCGTTATCGGGGTCTTTACCATCATTTTCCCGATATCGAAGATTGTTCTTCTCTCCCTGATCTGGATGGACCGGCGGCTGAAATCCGATCGCGTCCGCCGCCTCCAGATATGGGTATCCCACCTCGGCAAATGGTCCATGCTCGACGTTTTTGTGGTCGCCGTCCTCCTGGTCATGATCCGCGCCGCCACCGGAATGGCCGACATGACCGTCGGGGTCGGCCTTTACCTGTTTACCGCCGCGATCATGATCAACCAGGTCGCCTCCAGCATCGTGGACCGGATTCTGCGCGTGGACGAACCGCAGCCCGGACGCCGCCGCAGCAGCAGACCCGAATAATCCCTCAACCGCATTCGTTTTCGCCGCCGTTCGATTCCGCCTTTATAACGATAGATTCCCCGTGCGCAGGGAGGGCGACAGTGCGCTCGTACCCGCGCCATCGCACCCGGACCGTTCCTCCGTCGTGGGTCGGATCCGCCAACCGGATCTCATCTTCGTTCCAGACGGCCAGGCAAGGCCGGTCCACCGACAGCTCTCCCTCCCCCGGCACCGTCAGCGCCCCGGGTTCGAAAAACGCCGCCATCGCGGTGCCGCCGGCAAACCGCACCGCCTGGCACGCTTTGTCGTTGCGCAGGACGGTCCAGGGTTCATGGCGAAGCCACCGGTCCCGCTCGTGCTTTCCCGGATCCGGGGCAATGACAAAACCGCCCGGTCCCGGTTGCTCGCCGTTCTCGATGACAGCGAGAAAAACCTTTTCCGTCAGCGGCTCGTCGCTTCGATTCCGATTTATCCGGTACCAGGATCCCGATGCATTTCCCAGCCGCACGCAAAGGGCCGATGCCTCGAGCATAAAATAAACAATCCCGTCGTGAACGAGGTACCGAACCCGCTCAAGGCGATGGTCGCCTTCGGGCAGGAGCATCGGCTCCTCCCCCTCAATCCCCACCAACACCTCTCCCCTCAGGAGGCGCTGGTCGAGTCCGGTATAGACCGGCCCCTCGCCCCGAACAGTCCACCCCCCTGTAAGGGCCAGTACCCAATCGCGGTGAAAAGCCCAGGTCCGGCGGACGGCGAATCCCCTGTTCCCGGCTTCCCGCCTGAGATCCATGGCCGCCATGCCCCTGTCTCCGTCGCCCAACCCGCCGACAAACGGTCTCCGCTCGATATCGAGACTTTCGGGACTCCTGACCACTCCCGGCAGTCGTTTCCAATCCCAGACCGGAGGAAGGGGACGGTAATTGCTTGCGTCCGTAACGATGTAGTGATCCCCCGTGTTGAGATCGGCGCCGAGGAGATTTTCTTCGTTGATCGACTCGGTCAGGTGGGTTCGTTCCGAGACGGTTTTGAGGAAAAAGCTGAAATCCGGACGATGGTAAACCGTGAAATCGGCATACGGAAAATGGCGATACCCCTCCAGCGGAACACCGCGCCCTTCCTGGCGCTCGATGAACGCATCCAGTTCTCCGGCCACCGCCGGATCGACATCGCGCCAGGTTCGCAGGACCGGAACCAGGTCGACGCGAAGGGTTCCCGGTCGACTGGCCATCCGGTCCATGGTTCCCGGAACGGTGTCGCGGCCGCGCACCATCCACTGCATGCCGTCCAGGATAAATCGCGAGAGGACCGTTACCTTCTCCGGCGGAAACGCCCAGGAGGTTTCCCGAAGTTGCCAGGCCACGGCGGCGACCACATCCAGGTACGAGCGTCCGTAATGAAACGTCTGCAGGCGAGCCCCGTGTTGATAAAAACTCCAGTCGGCCTGAATTCCCTGAGCCGCACCCACCGTAACCTCGTCCTGGATACGCCGGACGGCGTCGTTTACGAGAGCTTCGTCGCCGGTAAGACAGCCGTAGTGGAGCGCCAGCTCCGCCGACCAAACCAGATTCGCCCCGGTCCCCCGCACTTCGTACTGATCGATGACCTCCAGCAGCGCCTGCCTCCGTTCGTCATCGAGGTTTTCCCCGAGCACAACAACCGTATCCCGGACCAGCCGGGGAGCGCCGATCCGGTTGAACCACCAGTTGACCGCCTCGTAACGATGATCGATCCAATCGTCCAGGGCGGCCAGCATCGCCGACCCGACGTCCGGATCACGGTAGACGGCATGGCCCGGGTCGACCCAGCCAAGCGCCATTTCCCGCGCCCGCTGGAGGTGCTGATACGGGTGCCAATTTCCCCGCGACTGGTCATCGTAGTTCAGGTCCGGCCAGCGGCCGGCATCGTCGAGCGTTGCGGTCAGTTCCCGGACACGGCTTTCGGCAGGATTTTCCTGCGCCACCTGCAGTTCCCGGAATCGATCCAGGATTTTCCCGAAATCGGAATCGCTCTCTCCCGGAAACGTTGCCCCTGTCGACACAGCCATAAAAAGACCCGTGAAAATCCAACCACCCATCAGCCACCCGGTATTCATGCGCAAAACGATAGAATAACAGCGCAGGTTTGAAAAGCCTTCAAGTGGCGTCGACCGGCGACGCGCCGGTGGGTCTTCGCGATGTCCGGACGCCCGCGCTCCGCCTCATCCGCGCTCCGGCGCTGTCACTCCAAGGGCTCGCTTCGGTGTTCGGCCACCAGGACCGAGCTGATGCCCCCGCGGGGTCCCCAGCGGGTTTCGACCTGGATCCAACGCGGTTCGCAGGCCCGAACCAGGTCGTCCAGGATCAGGTTCGTGACCTTTTCATAGAACACTCCCTCGTTCCGGTAACCGTTCAGGTAGAGCTTGAGACCCTTTAACTCCAGGCAGGCCCGGTCGGCGACGTACTTCACCACCACGGTGGCGAAATCCGGCTGGCCCGTTTTCGGACAAACCGAGGTGAACTCGGGAAACGTGTGTTCGATTTCGTAATCGCGCTCCGGTTTCGGATTCGGAAAAGTCTCCAGTAACGACGTATCGCTCATCAAAATTCGGCTTGGATTTCCATTTGCAGCAAAAACCCCATTCATACGCCGCCCGGCCGGCGCGGCAAGCGTTTAGAATTCCGGCCAAGGTTTGGCCCGGGCCGGACGTCGAAGCCTCATTGGGCAAGGGTATTTGTTTTGTCTTTCCTCGGGCTCCCTTTCACACCTAGAATCAAATGCGTTTTCCCTGAGAACCCACGGACCTTCCCCCCCCCCAAAAAAAAATGAACCCGGCGAACACCTCAGCTCAATCCCGACTCCGGAACACCTGGCACCGGCACGCCCAACGCCTCGCCCGGCGAATGAACCTCGGGTTCTGGTTGGCCGGGTTCCTGCCGCTCCTGTTCTCCGCCGGCCTCGCCCAGGCTTTTTTGCTGCTGTGGTTTCGCCGGAACGAAATCGGCAGCGGCTTTTCCTGGAGCCTCTTCGCCGTCATCCTGGTCGTCGCCGCGGGATACGCCGGATACAGGCAGCGCGGCCGTCGCTACTCCCCCCGCGACGCCCTCGTTTACCTGGAATCACGGCTCGGTTTGAACAATGCCTTGACCGCGGCCGACAACGGGGTCGCTCCCTGGCCCGATCCCGCCAACCTGCCGCCGCGGACCCTGCCCGCATGGTCGTGGCGACGGATCGCTCCCTGGCCGGCCTGGACGCTCGCCGTGTTGGTCCTCGCCGCCTCGCTCCCCGTCAACCCGGCCCCGTCCACCCCGCCGCCACCACCGGTCGAACCGATCGCGTGGGGAGAAATCGAATCGTGGTTCCAAACCGTCGAGGATGCCGAAATCGTTGAAAATGCCGCGCTCGACGCGTTTCGCGAACAGGTCGACGCGCTTCGACGTCAACCCCCGGGCGAACGTTACAGCCACAGCAGCCTCGAAGCCACCGATGCCCTGCGGCAGCGCAGCGAACGCGCGCTCCGTGAACTCCGGGAAAACCTCGAAAAGACCGCCCGCGCCCTCGCGGCGGCCGACGCCTTCCCCGACGGTATTCCCTCCGGGTGGGAGGCCGCGCTGCGGGAGGATCTGACCGGGGCGATAACGGGTTTCGAAGAGGGACTGCTTCGGATCGACGCCGATTTGCTCGACCAAATCCGCGAACTCGACATCCAAAACCTCTCCGCCATGCCGGAGGACGACCTGAAAAACCTGCGTGAGTGCCTGGATGCCGGACTCGCCGCGTGCGACGCCGCCCTGGGCGATCGGGATAGCGAGGACAACCGGCTCCTGGCGGCCTTTCCGGGTCCCGGCATCGGGAAGGGACCGGCTCCCGCTCCTCTGTCGTTTCGGGACGACCGGGCCCTCGACGCCGTTTCCCGCCGAGAATCCGTGCCCAATGACGATCTCAGCCGGGCCGCCCTGGGTGACCGGGTGGGAGTCGGGATCGGCGACGAACCCGACACCGACCGGCCCGCCTACACCGGACCGGTCGAGCCGGGAAACATGGCCCATCCCGGAGGGGGCGGCGAAGCGGTTTCGCGGGAAAGCTTCACCCCGGACGAACAGGCCGTCCTCGAACGTTATTTCCGCTGAACACCCCCCCCAAGGACCCAGATGCCCGATAACCCCCCCGACGCTCCCACTCCGGCCGAAACCAACGAAGCCGGAGAACGCCTCGACGCCCTCCGCACCGCCTTGAACCGCGTCCTTTTCGGTCAGCAGGCCTTGATCGACAACGTCGTTATCGGGCTGCTCTCACGCGGACACCTGCTGCTCGAAGGTCTGCCCGGCCTGGGGAAGACGGAGCTGGTTAAAGGCCTCGCCCGTACCCTGCGGCTCGAAGCCAAACGGATTCAGTTCACGCCCGATCTGCTGCCCGCCGATGTAACCGGCAGCCCCATCCTGGAGGAGACCCCCGAGGGCCGGCGTTTTGTTTTCCACCGGGGACCCGTATTCGCCAACCTCGTTCTGGCCGACGAAATCAACCGGGCCTCTCCCAAAACCCAATCGTCCCTGCTCGAAGCCATGCAGGAGGGACGGGTCACCGTGATGGGGGAAACCCATTCGCTGCCCCGCCCGTTTTTTGTCCTCGCAACCCAGAACCCGATCGAACTGGAGGGCACCTACCCCCTTCCGGAAGCACAGCTCGACCGCTTCCTCTTCAAACTCGACATCTACCGCAACGAGGTCCCGGTCCTCGAAGCAATCGTCAAACAGCGGGAAATCGGAGTGGAACCCGATATACAACCGGTCTTCGAACGGGACACCCTTCTCGAACTCACGTCTCTGGCCCGCCGGGTCTACCTGCCGGATATCGTGGCCAACTTTATCGCCCGGCTCGTCGACGCCACCCACCCGGGCCGATCGCAAGCAGCGGAAAACCTGAAATACGGCGCCAGCCCGCGCGCCGCCCTCGCCCTCGCCGCCGGTGCCAGGGCGCGTGCCCTGCTCCATCGGCGCACCCACGCCTCCTTCGAAGACGTCCAGGCCATCGCGCAGCCGGTGCTCGGTCACCGCATCCTCCTCGACTACCGCGCCAAACTCGATGGCAAATCCGGTGCCTCCGTTGTCGACGACCTTCTGGTTGACGTTCCCAGGCAGGACAAGAACCTGCCCGCCACACTGAAAACACCGGACACCCATGGTTAGCCCCCGCCTTTACCCACCCGAACGCCCCCGCGCCCGCCGCCCGTCACCCCTCTGCTTCGGATTGCTGCTTCTCGGGTTCCTGATCGGGAGCGAACTCTTCGCCGCCGGTCCCCGCCGCGTCGTCCACACCCAACGCGACAGCGGTGTATCCATCGAATGCCAACCCTACTTCAGCGAAATACCGGCACGGGGGTATTTCCCGCTCCGCGTTACCGTATCCAACCACTCCGGACGCACCCACTCGTGGGAGCTCTCCACCATCTCCCAGAGCTGGGGTTACCGCGCCGCCGGAACCCGCGGCCGGTTTCGCTTCACCGTTCCCGATGGCGATTCCGGCGTTTTCGACGTCCTCGTTCCCGTGGGCGCCGCCACCGGACATACCAACTACGGCGGCAATACCACCCTGCAGTTCTCCGGCTACGCCGTTCCCGCCGACGATGGTCGCATCGTGCTGAGCACCAGTTTCCACTCCCGCGGCCGACCCGGCGGGACCGGTCCGGTCCTCGGAATCACCGCCTCCCTACGCTCGGAGAATTGGGAACTCCTGGTTCAGGACCAACACGGGGACCTGGCCGGGGCCTCCATCAACCCGGACCGGATGCCGGGAGACTGGCGGGGATTCTCCGGCTTTGACGCGATCTGGATAAAGGACACCGAATGGCGCGGCCTCGGTGGTATCGAACGGCGCGCCCTGCTCGATTGGACCGCCGCGGGCGGCTGGCTTTTTGTCTGTTATCCCGAGGACGACACCGGCACGCCGATCCGCCCGCCCGGCCTCCCGGCCGCCGGCCCGGAACGTGAACCCCTCGGCTACGGATTCGGAACCGTCGTTTATTTTCCCCGCGACGGAAACCGGCTGGACCGCGATGCGGCGGGCGAAATCATCAACAACGACCTGCCGTCGGCCTTTGCCCGCTTCGAATCCACGGTCCACGAGCACGAATGGGAACCCTTCGCCGCCATCGGCCTTCCCGCCATTCCGGTTTTCTTTTTCGGCGCCTTTCTGGCCGTTTTCGCCATTTTGGTCGGACCGGCCAACTTCCTCTTTTTCGCCAAACCCGGGTACCGGCACAGACTGCTCTGGACCACGCCGGCCATTTCCCTCGGCGCGGGCCTCCTGCTCATTCTCACCATCCTCCTGCGCGACGGGACCGGAGGGACCGGGACGCGAATCGCGGTCTGGCACCACCTGCCGGAGGAAAACAAAGCCGTCGTCATCCAGGACCAGGTCAGCCGGACCGGCCTGCTCGTCACCTCCCGGTTTTCCACCAACGAACCTTCCCTCATCACGCAGGTCAACATTCACACCGGGCGGAGTTCCTCCGGCGGGAACTTCGGCGTTCTCGGCCACACCTACGACGGCGACTGGTTTTTGAGCCGGAGCACGCAGGCGCAGTGGATACAATCGGTACCGGCCACCCGATCCCGTATCGAACTGCGCCATACAAACGCTCCCGCGGCCCGCCGGGTCGCCCCGGAAGTGGTGTCGACCTTGGAGCACGAATTGGACATTATTTTCTTCCGCGACGCAAACGGGCGATTGTGGCGCGGCGGCCCCCTTGCTCCCGGCGTGCCGCTCACACTGGTCGATTCCGACGAGGCCGCGTTCGAATCCTGGTGGACAATGGAATCCCGTCGCGCCGGCCCCGCCACCCGCGAAATGATCGACTCACAAAAAACAAAAAACGGCTATTTCTACGCATCCGCTTCCGGCTCCGCGTCCTCCGTGCTTGACACGCTCGACCCGATCGAATGGTCCGGACAGTACAGCCTCCATTTCGGCCCGCTTTCATCCAGCCCATGAATACGTCATCTCCCCTGGTTGTCGTCCGCGACCTTCACCGCTCCTTCGGTCCGATCCAGGCCGTCCAGGACCTCTCTTTTCGCCTTCCCCGGGGACGGGTTACCGGTTTCATCGGGGCGAACGGCGCGGGCAAAACGACCACGATGCGGATGATGGCCTCCCTCGACATCCCCAACGCCGGCAGCATCGAGATCGACGGGGTAAACGTCCTGGAGGATCCCGCCCACGCCCGGAGCAGCATCGGCTGGATGCCGGATGCGTATGGGAGTTACCAGGACATGACGGTCTGGGAATACCTGGATTTTTTCGCCCGCGCCTTCGGCTACGAGGGAATCGAGCGGCGGCGCCGGGTGGATGAAGTGATCGAATTCGCCGACTTGGGCGCCCTCGCGGAGCGTCCCGCCAATACCCTTTCCAAGGGCATGAGCCAACGCCTCTGCCTGGGCCGAAGCCTGGTGCACGATCCCGCATTACTGATCCTCGACGAACCCGCCGCGGGCCTGGATCCGAAGGCGCGAATCGAGTTCAAGCACCTGGTACGTCTGCTCGCGGGCGAGGGCAAGACCGTGTTCATCAGCTCGCACATCCTCTCCGAACTCGCCGAAATGTGCGATACCCTCCTTTTTATCGACAACGGGCGGCTTATCCACGAGGGCACGGCCGAAAGCCTCATGCACGGCGACGCTCCGGGAGTCGCTTATGCGGTCGAAACATCGGGACCGGTCGACGCGCTGGAGGATTGGGTAGCCGTCCGTCCGGACGCCGCCGTTATCGAAATACGCAAGAACGGGGCCCTCATCCGGTTCGACCACAATTCCCCCGAGGCAATCAGCGGCGTCCTGAAAGAAATGATCGATGCCGGAATCCACGTCACCGACTTCCATCGCGAGCGCCGGAAACTGGAGGACGCCTTCGTCGAGATCCTGGAGAAACTCAAACCGGCCGGTGAAACCGGTCGCCTTTCCTGATCCCCGTTAGATCCACCATGAGCCATCCCGCAAGCCATACTTCCCCATCCCGAGACGCCAGCGACTGGTTCAGCCCGATCCTGGTCAAGGAACTGCGGCAGGGCACCCGGTCCCGCGCGTTTGTCTGGTCCTTTCTCGCTCTCCATACCGTGCTCCTCCTGCTCATCGTTGCCGCACTGCTCTCGGCGGCGTCGCCCCACACCACGTACGACCAGGCCTTCGTAACCGGGTTCTTCTGGACCCTGATCGGCATTCCGCTGCTCCTTGTGCTTCCCGGGGCCGGGTTTGGCGCGATCAAGAAGGAACTCGATGCAAAAACCCTGGAGCTCATCTTCCTGACCCGGATGACCACGCTGAAAATCGTTTTCGGCAAGTGGGCGGCCCTCATCATCCAGGGGCTGCTTTTTGTCGCGGCCATACTGCCGTACATGATCCTGCGCTATTTTCTCGGCGGGGTGAACCTCGTCGACGAACTGCAAATCCTGCTTTTCCTGCTCCTGGGCTCATTCTGTCTGACCGCGGCGGCGGTGGGCCTGTCCAGCATCGTTTCCAAGGCGTTCCGTATCGGCATTATCATTGCGGTGCTCTTTGTCCTCCTCCAGGGGCTTTTCACCTCGATGGCCGTCTTCTACGGCGGCCCGGGATCCTTTATGACCATCGGCACCACCGACGGTTGGGGCTGGTTTTTCCTTTTTTTCACGGTCCCGCTCATCATCTACCTCATGTTGGAATTCGGCGCGGGCCGCATCGCACCGCCGGCGGAAAACCACGCCCTGCGGAAACGCCTGGCGGGGCTGGTTCTGCTGGCGGGGGGCGTCCTGGTCTTCTTTGCGACCGGCGGAACCTGGTGGGCCCCGATCGCGGTCGCGATCCCGCTTCTGCTGGTCTGCGTCGATGCCGTAAACGAGAACCTGCGCCCCTACGGTATCCTCTTTCGCTCCCGGCGCGCCCGCGGAAAGCGTTCCGCCGCCCCGATCCGTTTTCTCGCCCCCGGTTGGGCGGGCGGCGTCATGTTCGCGGCCCTGGTTACGGCGATCTACATCGCCCTCCTGCAATTCGATCCGGCGGCCGGATCGACCCATTACGCGGTGCTTCTCGGCATTTCCGGGGCCGTGCTGTTTCCAGTCGCGCTGATCCGGCTGGTCACACCTCACGGCGAGCGGGGTTTTCTTTATTTTCTCCTCTTCCAGGTCGTCATGATCGGAACCGGCGTCTGCGCCATGGTTTTCGCCGAAACCGCCTACGTCGATCTTTCCGGCCTGTTCCAATGGCTCCCGATTCCCCTGCTCATGCTCATGATGGGAGATTACCTGTCCGGTTCGGCCGAGTCCCATGTCGCCACCATGGCCGTCATCAACGGTTTGGCGCTCTTTGTGCTGCTCGCCGTCGGCGCCCGGGCAACCCGGCAAACGGTCGCGGAAACCTCGGCTTCCCCCGGTGACTTCCCGGGTTCGCCGGCGCCCGCGCCCGACACACCATGAGTCCGCCGAACGCGCAGGAACACCCCGGTGATCCACGGACCCGGGCATGCGAAGCGGCCAGGCATTTCCGCCTGCCCTTCCGGGGTCGTGTCTGGCGCGGCAACACCGGTAATTGGAGCGGGGCCGGGATCGGGAGCTCCATCGACTTTCAGGATCACCGTCCCTACGTCGCGGGCGACGACCCCCGCTACATAAACTGGCAGGCTTTTGCCCGCACCGGCGCCTACTCCATGAAGCTCTACCGGGAAGAGGTCAGTCCGCGGGTCGACGTGGTCATGGACGTCTCGGCCTCCATGTTCCACCGGCCGGCAAAGAGCGCACGGAGCCTGGAGCTCTTTTACTTCTGCCTGGAAAGCGCCCGGCGCACCCAGGCTACCGTTCGCGCGTGGTACCTTTGCGGCTCGGAATGCCGGGAGCTCCTTTCCGAAGCCATAGTGGCGGGAAACCTCGACCTTCCGGAATGCGAGGGCGCCGGAAACCTGTCCCTGCGCGGAGTACCCTGGAGGCGGCACGCCCTGCGCGTGCTGGTTTCCGATCTCCTCGATCCCCGCGGGGGCGAGGAGATATTCCCGTTTCTCGGCACCGAAACCGCCTCCAGCCTCGTCCTCGCCCCGTACTGCCGCGAAGAGCACGCCCCCGACTGGCAGGGAAACATAGAGTTGATCGATTGTGAGACGGGCGAGCGACGTATCCAGTTTTTTAGTGCGGATATCCGGAAGCGTTACCGTGACGACTACCGGCGGCATTTCGAAATGATGGACGACCTGGCGCGGCATCACCGTACGGCGCTCGCACGTCTTCCCTCCGAGGAACACCTCATCGACGCCCTTCACCAACACGCGCTCCCCCCCGGGGCGGTCGAGCCATGGGACTGATATTCGGCAATCCCGCCGGATTCTGGGCCCTGGCGGCCATTCCGGCCATCCTCCTCATTCATTTTCTCCAGCGGGAAACGCGGCGCGAATCCGTCAGCACGCTGTTCCTCATCGCACGGTTCCGGCGGGAAAGCCGGAAGGGGCGCCGCTTCGAAAGGCTGCGCAACGCCACCTCCCTTTGGCTTCAGATCCTCGCCGCCCTCCTCTTGACCTGGTTGCTGGTCGAACCGCGATGGCTGCATCCCGATTCCGTTCAGCGTGTCGCCGTTGTGCTCGATGACTCTCTTTCCATGCGGGCGTTTATGGAGCCGGGAACGGGAACCGCCGAACTGGAACGCGCCCTAAGCCGGCACGAACGCGGCGCCGCGGCCACCGAATGGGTCCTGCTCGAATCCTCCGGTCGCCGGGGCACGCTTTACGCCGGCACCGACCGGCGGGCGCTTGTGGAGGCCGCCGCCGCATGGCGCCCGCGGTCGCCCACCCATGACGCCGCCGCCGCGCTGCGCCGGGCCGTCGCCGCGGCCCATCCCGGCGGTCAGGTCCTCTTCGTCACCGACCGGCGCCGCGAAGGCATTCCGCAAGGGATCGACGTTCTCGGCATCGGCGAATCCTTCGGCAACGCCGGTTTCACCGGCCTGCGGCTGGAAGCACGCGAAGACGGATTCCACTGGCACGCCCTGTTGCGCAACTACGGCGATCGAGCGACCACCCGGTCCTGGTGGGTCGAGTTCGACGGACGGCGGACCGCACCGGACGACATCGCACTCGAAGCCGGCGGCACCGTGGCGCTCCGGGGCCGGGTCCCGGGGGATGCGCGGCGGGGAACGCTGGTCCTGGAGGACGACCGGTTCGCCCTCGACAACCGCCTGCCCTTTGTCCGGCCGCAGACAAAGCATCTGACGGTGGCGCTCGAACCGGATTCTCCCCTCCGGGACCCACTGACCGCCTTCCTCGACAGCCTGGCCTCCTGGCGCGCGGCCGGGCCGGGCGAGATCGCCGACCTCCGGGTGACCCGCATCGCCCCCGGGGAGGACCCTTCCGGCGCGGGCATTTTTTTCGTTCTCTCCGGCGAAGACCCCGCCGGTTCCGGGAATGGCCGGCCCCCGGTCATCGCGGAACGCCACCGCCTGACGGAAAATCTTTCCTGGCAGGGACTGGCGGTCTCGGCCACGGCGGGTCTCAACCTGCAGGCGGAAGACTCCCCACTGCTCTGGAAGGGGGACCGGCCGTTGCTGGCACTCCGGGAGAGGCAGGGACAGCTCCAGCTTCGGGTCGGTTTCGATCTCCGGCATTCCAACGCCGCCCGGCTTCCGGCCTTCGTTGTCATGTTGCACCGCTTTATGGAAGAAGCGCGCGCCGCCAAAATCGGCTATGCCCGGATGAACGTCCACACCGGCCAGCGTCTCAATCTCGCCGTCGATCCCATCGGGGGGCCCGTAACCCTGCAACCGGAGAACGGTCCGGACGAATCCGTTCCGGCCTCGCGCGCGGCGCTTCTCCGCGCGCCGGCGGAGCCCGGTTTCTTTTCGGTAGTCCAAGGTGAAAAGCTTCTCCTGGAGGCGGCCGCCCACTTCGCCGACGCCCGCGAAGCCGATTTTCGACCGGCGGAATCGTTTTTTATCGATCACGGGAGGGACCGGCAGCGGGAGTACCGGGTCCGAAATTCCCATCGCGACTTCCTCGCGCCGCTCTGGATGCTACTACTCGGATGCGTCCTTTTTGCCGGCTGGCGCTATGCGGAAAGGGAAACATGATACGGTTCGCCTCACCGGAATGGTTCCTTCTCCTGCCGATCGTGTTCGCCGCCGTCTGGCGATGGACGCCCTTTGTCCGCCGCCACCCGCTGCGACTGGCGTGCCTGGCCCTGCTGCTGCTCCTGTTGACCGAACCGGAGCTCCGCCGCCTGCAGTCGGGACTCGATCTCTGGGTCCTGGCGGACCAGTCTTCTTCGGCCGAAGATTCCCTGCATCCCCAGTTGCGCGAGTGGGAATCGCTCCTGGAGCGCTCCCGGGGAGCCTCCGACCGGATTTTCTACGTGGACTACGCCGACGAGGCCATTCTCCGGGGCGACGATGAAACGCTCGCCTTCAGCGGCAACCGCGAGCGGACCCGAACCGCTTCCGCCATCCGGTTCGCCCTGAACCGCATGCAATCCGAGCGGGCCGCGCGACTGCTCTTGCTGACCGACGGCTACAGCACCGAACCGTTGTCGGACCTGGCCGAACGGCTGGTCGCTCAGCGTGTCTCCCTCGATTACCGGCTGGCCGGAGATCCGGGGAGGCCCGACTACCGTGTGGCAGCGTTCCGGGCCCCCACGCGCGTCCAACCCGCCGAACCCTTTATGCTGGAAACCGCCGTGAGCGGTTCCCCCGATGGCCCCGTGCCGTTCCGCATCCACCGAGGCGGGGAACCCATCGCCTCCGGAACGGTGGAGGTCGCCGGCGGGAGCGGCGTTGCGCGGGTGGCGGAACGCGTCGGCACTCCGGGCGCCCATCGTTACGAAGTCGAACTTCTCCCGGAAACTGACGCGTACCCGGGAAACAACTACGGTGAAATCTGGGTGGAGATTGCGGGCGGACCGCGAATCCTCCTGGTCTCGGGGTACACCAACGATCCGGTGGCTGAAGTGCTGAGACAACAGGGTTTCGATGTCGATCTCGAAACCGATCCATCGACCCTCACGCCGGGACGCCTGAGCGGCGCCCGGGCGGTCGTTTTCAACAATGTCCCCGCCGATGCCGTGCCCCGGGAGTTTGCCGGGGCGCTCGACTTTTTTGTCCGCGAACAGGGCGGCGGCTTCCTCATGGCCGGAGGCCGCCACAGTTTCGGCGCGGGAGGCTACCATGGGTCGTCCGTCGAGGAATTGCTCCCGGTCTCCACCGAACTCCGCGACGATCATCGCCGCCTGGCCACGGCCATGGCCATCGTCATGGACCGTTCCGGAAGCATGAACGCGGTCCTTCCCGGCGGGGGCGGAAAGAACAAAATGCAACTCGCCAACATGGGCGCGGCCAAAACCATCGAACTCCTCGGCGCCACCGACGCGGTCACGGTTTTCGCGGTCGATACCCGCCCGCACCGGATCATTCCGCTCACCACCCTCGACGGAGAGCGCCGCGAACAGGCCATCGATGCGGTGGGACGTATCGCCAGCCAGGGCGGCGGCATCTACGTTTACACCGGCCTCACGGCGGCCTGGGAGGAATTGCAGCATGCCGACCAGGGGCAGCGTCACATCATTCTTTTCGCCGATGCCATGGATGCCGAGGAGCCGGGGAATTACCGTTCCCTTCTCGAAACCATGACCGCCGAGGGGGTCACGGTCAGCGTCATCGGCCTCGGCACCGAACACGATGTCGATGCCGCCTTCCTCAAGGATGTGGCGAAGCGGGGGAACGGGCGGTATTTTTTCAGTGCGGATCCATCCGAATTGCCCGCCATTTTCATGCAGGAAACCGTGGCTGTCGCGCGGTCGACCTTTATCGAGGAGGCGACCCCGCTCCGGGAAACCGCCGCCTGGCAGGAGATCGCCGCAACCCGTCTCGACTGGCCGGCGGTCATCGACGGCTACAACCTCACCTACCTCCGGGACGAAGCGGCCGCCTCCGCCTACGCCGAAGACGAATACAACGCGCCGCTCGTGGCGCAGGTACGCCGGGGGCTGGGTCGGTCGGCCGCGGTGGCGTTTCCCCTTGGCGGGGATTTCTCGGAACGGGTCCGCTCCTGGCCCGGGTACGGCGATTTCCTCCAGACCCTTACCCGCTGGCTTATGGGCGGGGAAACGCCGCGGGGCATCGCGCTTCGCACGCGGGTGGACGGGGAGGTGCTTTCCGTGGATCTGCTCTACGGCGACGCCTGGGAGGAACGCCTATCCCGAACCCCGCCCTCCCTGCACCTGGCCGAACGGAGCCGGGGAGAAACGCTTTCGGTTCCGTGGGAGCGCCTCGAGCCGGGCCGTTTCCAGGCCTCCCATCGCCTGCGGGCCTCGGAATGGATTCGCGGTGCCGTCCGGGCCGGGGACCACGCGCTTTCGTTCGGCCCGATCATCACCGGCACCCGTCCCGAGTGGGCCTTCGACCGGACCCGTATTGCCGAACTCCGCAATCTGGCCCGCCTTTCGGACGGGAAGGAACGTCTCGATCTTTCCGGGATCTGGCAAGCACCGAGGCAACCGGCGTTCCGGGATCTTCGCACCTGGCTTATTCCGCTTCTCCTCGGCCTTTTCCTGCTGGACGTCCTCCTCACCCGGCTGGGCGGACAACTCCCCGTGCCGGGTCGCCGTCGCAGCCAGAGGGACCCCACGCCGGGCGGCCAAACGCCCGGGCGACACCGCCCGTTCCCCGCCCCGGCCCCCGAGGAGCCCGTCCCCGCGCCGCCCGATCCGGCTCCCGACACCCGGCGAAAACGCTTTATCCTGGCCAAACGACGCGGTCGGTAACGCCGCCCCCACCCTGGGCCGCCGCCACTCGCAGGCTTCTCAACCGGTTCAGGGCCGCCGCGATTTCGAATCGCCGCGGCCGGGCCAGATTTCCCGGATGGCGGCCGCGGCCGAATCCCCCCAGACTGTCGATCGTATCGGCATCCATCATGGCTTCCAGGCGATCGAGAATTTCCTCCACGGTTATTCCTTCGCCCATAAAACGCTGTGCCGCCAGGTGAAGGGCGCGACCGACCGCACGCAACTGGCTCGCGTCAGCCACCTGTTCGACCGCCCGCAAATCGATGGTTTCGTTTCCGAAACGGATACCACCGACGCCTTCGGCCTCGATTTTCACTTTTCCTTTTCCCTTGATCGGATTGATCGATCGCGCTTCCGGCACCCGACCGGCGGGAAACACAAAACGCCCGCCCTCGCCCCCGGCGCGGCGGCTCGGCAATTCCCGCGCCACATCACGCGCCCTTTGTGTGGCCTCTTCCGGACGATAATCGCGCATGAGGATAACACGATCCGCCGCGTCGAAGTAATCCCCGCACCCACCCATTACGAGAATACTCGAAACGCCGTGATCTTCATAGAGCTCGCGGATACGGTCGACCAGGGGGGTGATCGGTTCACTCTCCCTCCGGACCAGGCGCTGCATGCGCGCATCACGCACCATCAGGTTCGTGGCCGCGGTATCCTCGTCCACCAACAACAGCCTCGAACCGGCTTCCAGCGCCTCAATGATGCCTCCGGCCTGACTGGTGCTTCCGGAGGCCTCGTCCGTGGAGAACGCCGCCGTCGACTGTCCGTTGGGAAGGTTGCCGATAAGCGATGTCAGATCCACTTTCTCGATACGCCGACGATCTTCGGCCCTGATTTTCACGGCATCGGACCGCGTGATCGCGTATTCCCGGCCGTCGCCCGGTACGTGAGGGTAAACACCCCGCTCAACGGCGCGCAACAGCGTCGATTTCCCGTGGTACCCGCCGCCCACCACCAGGGTCACCCCTTCGGGAATGCCCATTCCGGTCAGCGTACGCCCTTTCCCCGGATAGTCCGGATCCGGATTCGGCACCGGGATCGAGACGCGAAGTTCGTCCGGCGACCGGAAGGCAATGCCCTGCCCCGGCGGGAGCGGACGGTCGCTGACCCCGCTCTCGCGCGGGAGCATGGACCCGTCGGCGATGAACGCGACCAGTTTGCGGTCCCGGAGCCCGGCGCGGACAACCTCCTGGTTTTCAATGCAGCAAACGAACGATCTCGCCGCTTCGTCCACCCCCTCAGACCAGACCAACGCCGTACGGGCCAAATCCGGAAGGACCCGGCAAAGCATTGTCGCCGCCTCGCGGCCCAGAATCCGTCGGCCCGCTGCGGGCAAACCGACCTCGATCCGCGCCTCCACCCAGTCATCGCAAATCCGAACCGCGGACCGTTCCAGGACCTCCTGGCCCCCCGCATCGATCAGCATAACGCCGCTTCGCCCGATGCCGCGATTGCGGCTGCCGCTCTCCCGGAGAGCCTCCCGCATGCGCCGGGCAAAAAAATCCTCCAAAGCCATTCGCCGAACCCGGGTTCCGAAGAGGTCACCGGGAAGCCGCGCTGTGGCGGCAGGCAACCGTACCCGAAGCTTGGACGGCGATGCAAACGGATCGCCTTGCACATGATCGACACAAAGGACCCCGTCGTCGAACGTGTAGTCGTCCCGAATGTCTTTATACGCCTTGTACCCACGCCCGTCGATACGGGCAAGCGTCGCGTCCAGATCGTCCAGATTCCTCATACCTCTGGTACCAGCCTCTGCATGCCTCGCCGCCGGTGTCAAACCTGCGGGAATGGCCTGCCGGTAAAATCCGGCGAACCGCGCCGGTTTCCCTTGTCCCCGGGCCGCTTCCGCGTTCGCCGGGGCCGGAAACGTCAGGCCTCACCGGAATCCCGCAGGACTTCGAGGGGCGGCCGGCGACCGCTCCCGAGATCGTTCAACCGGCCGACCAGAAGGGTGGCTCCCGCCACCGCACCCCAGCAACCCAGCACCACGGCGGGCGACGGCGCAAACGGCAGATCGAAGACAAACCGCCCGAGCGCCCAGCCGGCACCGCCCGCCAATACCAGTCCCGCCGACGCCGCCAGCGTCCCCAGAACCAGGTACTCCACCGTCCGAATTCCGGCCACCTGCCGGCGCGATGCCCCCAGCGTCCTCAACAGGCACCATTCCCGGCGCCGCTGATAACGCCCCGTGGCCGCGATCGCCACGAGGACGAGCAGTCCGGTGGCCACGGTGAAACCCGCCATAAACCGCACCACAAATTCAATACGCCCCAGAACCTCCTCCACCGTATCCAGCAGCAAACGCAAATCGACGGCGGATACGTTGGCAAAACGATCCGCCGCCTCCTGCTGCACCCTTCCCGTCTCGGCGGGCGTTTCGGTCCGGGTCAGCACGACGTGAAACTTGGGAGCCGGCTCCAGCACACCGGCCGGGAATACAACAAAAAAATTCGGGCTGATTCGCTGCCACTCCACCTTCCGCAGACTGGCGACTTCGGTTCGCACGGGCAGCCCCTGCACGTCCCAGACGATCTCGTCGCCCAGTTCCAGCCGCAGATCGTCGGCCAACCCGCTCTCCACCGATACGGGAACCGGTTCCTCGTTCCCCGCGACCTCGCCGATCCATCGCCCTTCGGCGAGGCTTTCCGTCGCCGTCAGCTCCCGGCGATAGGTCGAGCGATACTCGCGCCGCAGGGTCCATCCCGGCACTTCGTCCCCGCGCAACAGCTCACTGACACGTTTCCCCCGAATGGACTCGATCCGCATGGTGACAATCGGGGTCTCGCCCAGGACGGGCAGGTTCGCCCCCGCGAGCAATTCGCGGATTCCCTCGAGCTGGTCGTCCTGAATATCGAAGAAAGCCAGGTTGGGATTTTGATCGGTGTGGGAAAAGCGAAGATGATCCACGAGCATACCCCGGGTAAACGCGAGGGTTGCGATGAGGAAGGTGCCCAGCCCCAGGGAAACAATCAGAAGTACCGTCCGGTTGTTCGGGCGGTAGAGATTGGCGATTCCCTGGCGCCAGACAAACGGCCCGCGGGACGG
>PXDC01000098.1 GCA_003565135.1 Verrucomicrobiota bacterium | reverse complement strand
TCGTTGTCTTGTGGCTGTGTCAACTGAACTTGCTTCAAATGAATTTCTTCTTAATGCATCTGCTAAACTACCATCCCATTCTCTAAGCCCTCCAGGTGCCTCACTCATTAAAAGAGCAACACGCTTTCCAGGAAATCCACGGGCATCTAACTCTGCAATATATCGTTTTCCATCTATCTGAAGCACTTTATATTTTTGTCCACTTGAAGTAAATGTATCTCCTACATTTCTTCTACCAACAATTACAGGAAGTTCACCAACAACACCATACCTTAAATCACGATGTCTACTTAGTCCTCTGAATAATCTTTCTACTCTTTCAAATGCAGGTTTTGTAAGACCATAACCCATTCTACCAACACCAATACCAGTCCTTGTTAATCTAACAAGACCAATAAGACTGGCCACTTCTGAAAAACCTGCTTCACTTAAACCAAGCATTCCTAAATCAAAAGCGAAATCCCTTGCTGCTTCTCGTGCAACAAAATATGACAAAGACCTAAGACTTGTCATTGAACCAGAAATACCCAGATAAGTCAGTGGGCTTAAAACAGCATCTCCAGCAGTTAAAAGCCATCTCTCAGTAGTTGTATAGCCAATATGACTTCCTAAACGAGTCATTGAAAAAGCATCATCTAATGTAATTTTTCTGAGCCCTTCTTCAGTATTAACATAGGACCCTTCAAATTTTAAACCCTCAATTTGCTGGCCTTCTGTTGCAATCATGTAAAGTGTAGGATCACGAATAATTGCTTCGTCTATCATAGTCTTTTGTAAAATAACTTGTCTAATAGCATTTTCAATAAGTTGCCTTTTAGTTGTACCATAATCATCCTGAATAGTTTCTAAAAAATCCTGAAGTCTTGCTTCTTTTTGTTCCTCAGAACCTTCAAACAGACCATCACTCATCAAACTTCTAAGAGTATCAGAGGTTAATATCGCTTCTTTGCCAGCAGCTGTATAAATTGAAAGAAATTGCTCAAGAGGACTTTGCTTTAAAAAATCTGAAAGTGAAGTTCCATATTCATTCATTCTAATGAGTGTACTTGATGCAATATGAGTTCTTTCAGCCAGATTATAATTCTGTCCCATTAAATCAAGAAATTCATTAAACCTGTCAGAAGTAAGATATCCGACTGTAACTGGTTGAAATGTAATCCATAACTCATCCCTTAATTGTCTAAAAAATCCATCAGCACGAGTAGAAATAAGATTATCAATTTCTTGATTTGTCATTGCAGTCTCTACAAAAGCTGATCTTCTATGCTCCTGAAGATAAAGATTATTAATTTCACGTCTTAATGAATCCACATCAGCATCAACAAAAGGCTCAGTAGGTCTAACCATGCCCCCATAACCCTCTTCTTTGGTTCTTTGAGCATCAGCAGTTTCCTCTGCTCTATTCAATAAATTGTAAATCTCTCTTGCATTTTTCGTAGGATCTTCTGACAAAAGAATTCTGGCGGACATCAAATCTGCTTGTTTTCTTACATTTGCTGAATAATCCCCTGTTTCATAAATTTGCTCAAGCATTCTACGTGCTTTTCCATGATTATCAATAACACTATAAGAGCTTGCAATCATTAAATCAACTTCACCTCTTCTTTCTAAATCATTACCAAAATTGTTTCTTGCTAATTGATAATACCTTTGAGCATCACCTAAATACCTTTCTCTTTGCTTGTATAAATCATGTGTTATGTCATATCTTCTTAAACTTTCTAAGTTAGAAAAATCATCAATTTCCCATCCATTATTTCTTAAATTTGATAAAAAAGTTCTTGCTTCAAGAGGTAAGTTTGAAAAGTCATGTGTTATTCTTTTTTTAACTCCATCTATATAATAACCTAAAACATTACCTCTACTGTCTATCTGAAGATCAATGGTATGTGTTGTTCTTTGATAAACAGGTCTTGAAGAACCAACATCAAATTGAGGAGAAGTAAAAGCTATATGAAATTTTCTCCTATAAAGTCTCGGAGCATCAACAGCTTTTGCTTTTTCTAATAATAAATCTCCTAAAAAAGATTCACCAGGGGCTCTTAGTTCTGAACCTGAAGGCAGACTTTGAACAAGGTCTCTTACTCTTTTTATATCAGTATCAACATCATATCTTTCCCCTCTTAAGTTTGTTAATTGCATCTCATGCTTTATTAAATCTATTTCTTTAGCTGCTCTTGACCAACCACTCAAACCAGCAATTTCAGTTTTTAATTCGTCAATCTTTTTCTCAAGAGAGATTTTTTTTCTTCCTTGATCAGTTGCCTGCATAAAATCAATTCCCAATTCTCCTGCAAAACCTATCCTGTTTAGATTTATTTCAAAACTATTATAATGATATTTACTATTTGTTGCATCAATAAAACCAGTGATTTCATTTCCATACTTATCTCTATGTTTAAATGAAAAAGATTGATGAAGAACTCCCGGATAATTGTTTATTTTTTTTAAGAACGCTTCACCATCTCTTATATTAATTTCATAAACCTCATTTGTAATTCTAACATCTCCCTCAATAACATCAAAGAAATTATCAATATTATTATAAACTGTTAAAGAATTATTTGATAAAACTGAATATTCAATATTATTAAAATCACCATTAATTTTTCCACCTAAATAGACTTCCTTTTCTTCATCATTCTTTTTATCAACAAAAATAACTCCGTCCCCTTGTAAATTATTACCTATATTATCCATTTCATTTACAAAATTTTCTCTGTTAAAAACAACTTTCAATGTTCCTCTTTCAACACTAAGTTGATTTGTTCTCTTAGGAATTCCTGACCCCTCCTCAAAAATAAAGGTTCCATACTTAGAAGTTATTAAATTAGGATTGCCTTGTTCATCAAAAGAAGATTCAAGTAGTTTTCCCGATAAAACTTTAAACTCTTGGATATGACCTTCCATAAAAGACATTTCAAAATCCCCTTCTGCTTTTATGTTATTATTTTCAATATCATAAGAGATTTTTGTAGGACCTTTTCTTGAATTTAATGAATGATATTTGCTGTCAGGAAAATTTAAAACAAAATTAACACTTTTTTTACTATCTATTTCTATGGTTCTCTTTTGTGAATCATAATTAAATCTGGCATCCTTACTTAGATCAAGTTGAATCCTCTTACCTTCAATATCAAACTCATAAGAACTATCTTTTGCTGATAAAAAACGAAGAAGCTCTAATTTTCTATCATCAGCAAATCTAACCTCAAAATCACTTAGACTATATTCTTCAAAATGAATAATAGAAGTGCCTAAAGTACCAAGAAATAAATCTCCTGACGAGAAAATATTTTTAGCTTTAATTGACTTAAAAGCACCATCTCTAGTAAGAACAATCTCGGCTGGGGAATCAATAGTTGTTCTATCACTTAACTCAATTCTTGCATTCTTTGACAAAACAAGTTCAATCTCACCTCTTTGATTTTTTTTTATTTCAACATCACCAATTATTTCCATTCCTGACAAGATATGCTCTTGATCAATTTTCCCATCCTTTATCATATAAAATTTATTTCCTCTAATGTAGGACTCCAAATCTGTTATTCTAAATACATTGTCACCATATTTTCTTATGAGTGTTTTGGTTATAGGGTCATATTCAAAATAAGTTTTACCTCTTTGATTTAAATCCTTTAAGCGAATATACTTATCTCCAATTCTAAGATGTGGTTCTTCATTAATTTCAAAAAATCTAATTGGTGCATCACCATTAACTACTATTTCGGTTCCTGCCTCACCTCTATTTCTTAAATCAGGATGTATATGTTGATTTGCTAATTGAGTAAGCAATTTATTCTTTTGATCCAATTCACTAAAAATTTCTATAAACTGATTTTTATTTTTATCTGATAATGTCCAAAAAGACTGCCAAAAGCTTTTTTGTCTTGATTCATCTAGATTTTGTATAGCCCTAAAAATCTCCTGTCTTTGACTTCCAGAAGGTGATCTTTCAAGTAATCTTAAGCTTTCCTGACTAATCTTACCTTGATTAATCTCACTTATAACTTCATCTTTATCGCGGTCATTTAAAGCACAAACAAAATTAACAATCAAAACAAAAATAAACAAAAGCAAAAAGATTCTTTTAAATTTCATATTATTTCAACTGCAAAGATAAAATTATAACTTATCTCTCTGTTTAATTTAGACTCTTCATCATGTATAATATAAATTACTGTCTCTTCATCATAAAAATCATAAAAAATATCATGTTCTTCGTCTGAAGCAATAAAAGTCAATGGGATACCTTCATAATTTCTTTGCTTTTCAATTATCTGTTGAGCAACAGAATGAATTTTCCAAAGCCTTATTTCAACTTCTGAATTATAATTATTATTTACTCTAATAACTTTTTCATTATCATAAAAATAAAACGGAATATTAATATTAGCTCTAACAAAATCCCTTTCTATTTTAACATTTGTTTTAACATTATCTTTAATCTCAATATTTTCTTCTAATTCTATGCAAAAAGGCACTGACTCAGAAATATATTTTGCTATATCCTCCTCAATATTT
>PXDC01000166.1 GCA_003565135.1 Verrucomicrobiota bacterium | reverse complement strand
CTACGGCCGGGCGTTATGCGCTAGCTAAAGCGGCGCGCTACGGGCGGGCGTTATGCGCTAGCTGAAGTGGCGCGCTACGGCCGGAGCGACGCTACGCTCGACACTCCGCCTTAACCGAGTAGCATTCGCCTTAGGATGGGTTCAGAGATTTCATCATTTCATCATTTCAGCCTTTCAGCATTTCCGCTTTCCCCCTCGCCCCTCGCCCCTCGTCCCTCGCCTCCTGTCCCTCTCCCCCTGTCTCCTGCTCCCTATTTCTTTCGCGATCTCCCGGGGTAAACCCGGTCGCCACAACCACAGGATAGCCGCTGTTTTGGAAAAACCGGATGAAGGACCGTAGAGAATGACTATCAGCCGGAAATTGATTTTTTGGCGGGGCGTTTTCAACCGCTGTCCGAATTGCGGCGGGGGGCGCATGTTCGAGGGATGGGTCCGCCTGCGGCGGCAATGTCCCGACTGCGGCATGGTGCTGGAGCAGGGGGAGGGCTTTTTTCTCGGGTCGATGTCGATCAATTACGGGGTGACGATCGCCGGCTTCCTCCTGCCGGTGCTGCTCCTGGTCGCGGCGGGCTGGATTCCCGTCAACGCCGGAATCGCCCTCGGGCTGATCGGCGCGATCGTGGTTCCGGTCCTGTTTTACCGGAGCTCGCGGAGCTGGTGGCTGATGATTTATTTTTTGACGCTCCCGCACGAACTCCCGGCCAACGGGGGGGAGGGGCGCGGTCAGGACGACGTCGTTTGATGGCCGGGCGGATCGCCCGGCCGGGGAAAAAATCGGGGTGATTTCCGCCTGAAGGGTTGGCATTCCGATTCGACCGTCCTACGGTGGGCGTCGGTATGAATTGGGTCCGGTCTCTCCAGCGTACGATAAAACAGCTTCCCGCTGCGCTGGCATCCTACAACCGGCTGGATTTCGCGCCGCTGACGCGGACCGCGGAAAAATACTCCTGGGGAAAGTTCGGGTTCGATTTTCGGGCCGGTCTCAACATCGCCCTCCTGGGCTTCCCGCAGGGAATGGCGTACGCCATGATCGCGGGACTCCCGGTAGCCTACGGGATCTACGCCGCCGCCATCGCCACCATGGTGGGCGCCGTGTTTGCCGGGTCGCGATTCATTATCCAGGGCCCCACCAACGCCACGGCGATCATGTTGTTGAGTGTGTTCGCCGCCCTGGGGATCGCGGATGACGAAAAGGTCATGTTGCTCCCGCTCCTGCTGCTCATGGTGGGCGTTTTCCTGGTGGTGGGGGCCTACCTCAAGGTGGGCAACCTGGTGCAGTACATATCGCGAAGCGTCATTATCGGCTACATCACCGGGGCGGCGGTCCTGATCGTGGGCAACCAGGTGAAGACCGTCCTCGGTTTCGAGTTTCAGGAGCCGGCGACGACCTTTTTCGACATCACCGTGGCGACGGTCCGCAATATCGGGGCGACCCACTGGCCGTCGGTCGTGGTGAGTGTCTTGTCGGCCGCGGTGTACCTGTTGCTGCGGAGCCGCTTCCCCTTCCTGCCCAACGTCGCCCTGACCCTGGTCCTCATGTCGGTCGTGACCTATTTCCTGGCCCTGGCGGGATGGCCGGTCCGCCTGGTCGAGGCGGTCGATCCCACCGCCTGGCGCCCGACCGTTCCCGGGATCCATTTCGGGGAGGTGCAGCGGCTGATGAGCGCCGCCCTGGCCGTGGCGCTCCTCTGCGCGCTGGAAGGCATCTCGATCGGGAAATCCATCGCGGCCCGTTCCGGGGAGCGCCTCGACGTCAACCAGGAAATGTTCAGCATCGGTGCGTCCAACCTGGGCTGCAGCCTGGCTTCCGGCATGCCCTCGTCGGGATCGTTGACCCGGTCGGTACTCGGGTGGGCCAGCCAGGCCCGCACCCCCCTGGCCGGATTTTACAGCGGCATTCTTTGCGCCCTCGGTATCGTCCTGCTGGGCCCGTTCATCGGGTACATTCCCCAGGCCACCCTGGGCGTGCTGATCATCGTCATCGGCGTCTCCCTCATCAGCCGCACCCAGATCAGGATCGTCACGCGGGCGACCCATTCGGACGCGACGGTCTTTTTCGTGACCTTTGCCGCGGCCCTCCTCTTTCCCCTGGACCTCGCGATTTACGTCGGGGTGGCGACCTCCATCGCGTTTTTTATGCACAAGGTTTCGGCCCCGGAAATGGTGGAGTACAAGTTCGACGAAGAGGGCCGCCTGACGGAATTGGGAGCCGACCAGAAGCGGCCCGATCCCGAGATCTCGATCGTGCACGTCGAAGGCGACCTCTTCTTTGGCGCCTCCGACCTGTTCCTCGACCAGATGCGGCGCATCTGCGGGGAGGGACACCTGCGGGTGGTGGTCCTTAAAATGAGAAATGCCCGCCACCTCGATGCCACCAGCGTGATGACGTTGCAGGAGTTGATCCGGTACATGCGGGATATGGATCGCACGCTCCTGATCAGCGAGGCGAGAAAGGATGTGATCCGGATCTTCAAGCGGTCGGGATTGCTGGAGGCGATCGGACGGGAAAACATTTTTCCCGATGTGGCCCAGAATCCGACCCTCTCCACCGCCCGGGCATTGAAGCGCGCTTCGCAGTTGATCGGCGACCGCAAGGCCAAGGTCAGCGTCTACTACGACCAGAAGAAGGAAGAGGAACGAAAGAGCCGGGAGCGGGCCCGGTAGGTCGGCGGATCCGACCGCCGCGCACCGCGCGGTTGCCGCCGGCGGGAAATGGCGGGCCCCCGGGGGGGGCGGGAATCCCCGGCGACGTTTGCGTAAAAAAAGCAAATATTACTCGATTTCGAGGGGAAAATTTGCTTCAATGCGGACTGAAATCGTCTTGGGGCGGTTTGTGTTGGTTTATTTGGAGTTCGAAACGGTCGAATTCCGGTTTAGAATAAGGTAACTGGGGATGCACTCCAATAATGGTAAAGTTTTTCTTTTTTGTGCGGCCGGCGCGGTCCCGGGAGCGGTCGCATCGGGCGTGAATCGCATCGGGCCGCACCCGGAAAACCGTTCGCCGCTCAACCGCATTCGGGAGATGCCGGGTCGCACCCGTCCGGTGATTCCAGCCGCGTGAAGGGCTTGCGGGCCACCCAGCCGACTATGTATCCGATTTCCAACGCACCGGAGCAATCCTTTTCATTCAACCAGCAATCGGCCGGGTTCTGGAACCGGCGCCTGATCCTGCAGTTGCTCAACGGAAGCGGGGCGCTGTCGCGCCGCCAGATCGCCGAGCGCACGGGAATTCTCGGATCGACCGTGGCCTACATCGTGCGGGACCTGCTCAAGGCGGGCCTGGTCAAGGTGGAGGGCAAGGGCCCGGCCACGGGGGTGGGCCGCCGCAATATTTTGCTCGGGGTCAACCGGGAGTACGGATGGGGGGTGGGTATTTCGCTGCTGCACACCCGAAGCGTTCGGGTGGAGCTTCTGAACAGCGGGCTGCGGCGTCTGGATGCGACCGTTTTCCCGGTCGAGCCCGATCCGTCGGAACTTCCGGCCCAGTTGGTGCGCCGGCTGCGGGAATGGCTGGACGCGAGGGGCCGCCCGCCGGGGAAGTTCCTCGGTGTCGGCGTGGGCCTGCCGGGGGTGGTGGATGTGGAACGGAACGTGGTGCTGCATTCGATGCGTTTCGGTTACCGCGATTTTCCCCTCGGGGAGCGGATGGCCGAGTTGCTCGGGGTGCCGGTGCGGGTGGAGCACAATGCCCATCTCGGCGCTCACGCGGAGGCTCAGTTCGGCTGCGCGGCGCGTTTGACCGATTTTGTCTACCTGCTCATGAACCGGTCGGAGCACGCCGATGGCCGTCCGTTTTACTCCTACGGCGCCTCCCTGCACCTGTCCGGTGAAACCCACCGGGGGGCCTGTTTCGCGGCCGGCGAGCTCGATCGCGCGACCATCCCGAAAATGGATCTGACCGTGGAGGAAGCGGAGGAACTGGCCGCGATGCTGGCCGACGAAAAGGCGCCGCTGACCGCGCTGGGTACGGAGCTGGCCAAAGTCCTGGGGCGCTACCTCGCGCCGGTGGTGGATCTGATCGACCCGGAGGCGCTTGTCCTGGGCGGCGACTACCCCCTGGTGAACCGGTTGTTTCTGTCCCTGGTGGAGGACTGGATTCGCCGCCGGACCATCGCCCTGCAGGGGCGGGAGATCAAAATCCTCCCTTCCGAACTGGGCCAGAACGGGGTCGCCATCGGGGCCGCGTTGCGGGTGGTGGAAAACGAGCTATACGGACGCGAACTCGTCGAGCAGGGAGCGCACAACGGGGAAAAAGCCTCGGACGAAAACGTGCGCAAGGTTACGGGCGGCACCCGCCGCGCTCAGCATTCGCGTCGGGCGTAGGCGGACTATCGCCCGGTTTGCCATATTAGGATGAATGTCGCTCGGTTAAGCCCGCAGTGTGCTGCGGTGCGGGCGGTGTGCGCTAGCTGAAGCGGCGCGCGACGTGGCGGACACCTTTCGGAATATTTTGGGTGTTTCGCGCCAGATTTCACGAATAAGGGACTACGCTACGCTCGATTCAGCGCCTTAACCGAGCAGCATTCATAGT
>PXDC01000360.1 GCA_003565135.1 Verrucomicrobiota bacterium | reverse complement strand
CGCTTCAGCCAGCGCCCCCAGTACTGCGCTGGCTGAAGCGGCGCGCTGCGATTGGGTGCCGGCTCCGCCGGGTTGGGCTTACAGCCTGAGAAAACACGCTGGAAGTGTGTTCTCCATTGGGCTTAACCGAGCGACATTCCGATTAGGCCGTTTTCCACCCGCAAAGAAAAACAGTGTTCGTCCGGTTCCCTGTAACCGTTGGATACGGCCGGACCCTGGTTTGACAGAGTCCTCTCGGAATCGGGCCGGCAGATCGTAATTGATTGAGGGGCGGATTTGTGTTAAGAATGGCCCTGCTTAATTGCGAGAGAGGAGTGTTCATTCCCATGGAATTGTCGTGGAATTTGGTCGTCAAAAATCTGGAGCACGATTCGGAACTCGAGGCGAGGGTCCGTGACGAGCTCGGGAAACTCGAACGCCATTTACGACGTTACCCTCCGGACGCCATGCATCTGCAGGTTGCGATCGGGAGGTACCCCCGCAAATCCTTTTTTACCGTGGCCCTGACCTTGCGCCTGCCCTCCAATGTGCTCCGGGTGGAAAAAAGCGGTGCCGCCATGGTTCCGGTGCTCGACGATGCGATCGCGGTGCTGGCGCGGCAGATTGAAGGACATAGGGACGAACTGCGCCAGGAGTCCATCTGGAAGCGGCGCGGCCGGATGGCGGAGAACGTCGAGGTGCGATTCGCCCGCGTTCCCCAGCGAGACGGGGAGGGACCCGAAACGCTGGCCGAGATCATCCGCGACCTCCTTCGGGATAACTACCCGCGTTTTTTTCGTTACGTGCGGCGTCGCGTGCGCCGGGCCGAACTCTCCGGCGCCATCTTCGAAGGCGCCATCGATCCGCGGGGCGTCCTCGACGAAGCGGCCCGCCAGGCGCTGTCCGGGCCGGATCAAAAACCGTCCGATCTCTCCTTCCGCCTTTGGATTTACCGCCTGATCAAGGAGGAACTGAACCGGCGCTTCGAGCGCTTGAAGGAGGAGCGGCGCGATAGTATTTCCATGCGCGAACAGGACTTGCTCCGCGCGGACACGAATCGGGCCCGGGGTGACTTTACGGACCGTTCCCTCGATTTTGTCGACCGGACCATCGATTCCGCCGTGGCCGAATTGTCCGGTGTGCTGCCGCATCCCGAAGGATCTCCCGAGGAGACGCTGGAACACCGCGACCTCCTCAATTACCTGCACGATGTGGCCCACCAATGGCCCCTCAGGGAACAGCATGTTTTTGAACTCCACTTTGTCGAGGGTTTGAGCAGCCCGGAGGTTTCGTTGGTGGAACGTATCCCGCAGGAGGAAGTCGAGGAAATGATCCGGGTTATTCAGGGGCGCCTGCGGACCCTTCTTTTCGAGGAGGCGGAACAGCCCGCGCCGTTGTAGGCTGACGGGCGGCGTTGTTTCGGAAATGGGGAAACCGGGCTTGAATCCCGGATATCGCCGAACCGGCCGCCGGGATGACGGTCCCGCCCCCCGGACGGAGGAATTTTGCGGTTGGCTTACCGTGCCGCCTTTGCTCTGCTTGCGCTTCGGCGACAGGGATCGACATGCGGATTTATTTTCTGGGGATTTGCGGCACGGGGATGGGCAACGCGGCTTTGCTGATGAAGTCGCAGGGGCATGTCGTCGAGGGCGCGGACGAGAATGTTTATCCGCCCATGAGTGACGTCCTCCGCGAGGCGGGTATACCCGTTCGGACGGGGTTTGATCCCGGGCGGCTGGCGTCCTCGCCTCCCGACCTGGCCGTCGTCGGCAACGCCATGTCGCGCGGGAATGCCGAGGTGGAATGGCTCCTGGACGAGCGTCGCGTTCCCTGGGTCTCCCTCCCCGAGCTGCTCTCGCGGCATGTTCTGGCGGCCCGCCTCAATATTGTGGTGACCGGCACCCACGGCAAAACCACCACCAGCGCGCTCACCACATTGCTGCTGCAGGGGGCCGGTCGGTGTCCCGGTTTTTTTATCGGCGGCGTTCCCCTCGACTTTCCGCGCGGTGCCGAGCTGGGCGGGGCCGGGGATCCTTTTGTCATCGAGGGAGACGAATACGACAGCGCTTTCTTCGACAAGCGCAGCAAATTTATCCATTATCAGCCCCGCATCCTCGTCGTGAACAATATTGAATTCGATCACGGCGATATCTTTCGCGATCTCGAGGATGTGCACCGGACCTTTACCCACCTTTTTAAGCTCGTGCCCGCCAACGGCTGGATCATCACCAACGGCGACGATCCCAATTGCCCGAAGCCCGGGGCGGTTCCGTGGACACGCCTGCTCACGGTCGGGACGGGCCGGGCCAACGACCTGCGGATTGCCGATTTTGCCGAAGATGAAACCGGGGCTTCGTTTCGGCTGGTCTGGCGCGGAACCGAGTGGGGGACGGTTTCCTGGGAGCAGGGCGGCCTGTTTAATGCCCGCAACGCCGCCGTGGCCGCCCTGGCCGCCGGAATGGCCTGCTGTCCCGACAATCCGGCCGGCCTTTCGCTCCGTCCCCTGGGCGCTTTTCGGGGCGTCAAACGCCGTTTGGAGATGCTGGGCCGGTCGGACCGTGTCGCCGTTTACGAGGATTTCGCCCATCATCCCACCGCTGTCGGGGAAACGCTCCGGTCACTGCGCAACCGCTTCCCCCGGGCCGAAATCTGGGCCGCGCTCGAACCGCGCAGCAACACGATGCGGACCCGTCGCATCCAGGAGGACCTGATCGAGGCCCTCGCCGTGGCCGACAGGGTTCTGCTCGGCGAAGTCAATCGCAAGCACCTTCTCGCACCCGACGATCGGCTCGATACCGTCGCCGTGGCGGAAAGTCTTCGCGAAAGGGGTGTCGACGCCCGGGCAGTGGAGAATAATGAGCGTATCCTGGAGGCATTACACGACCGTCCCGATTCCCCCGAGGCCGGACGGGTTGTGGTGTTTTTTACCAATGGTTCGTTCGACGGTGTTCCCCGGAGGTACGCGGGGTCTCTCGGCCGTACTTTCGATTGACGACACCCCGCCCGGAAACCGTTCCGGCGACCCGCCTTTAGGCCGAGGGATCGCCTTTGCCGATGCCCAAAGCCTCGAAACCGGTTTTTCTCAGGGCCTCCAGGTCGAGGATGTTGCGTCCGTCAAAGATAAAAGCCGGGCTTTGCATCCCTTCGCGAAGGCGCGCATAGTCCAGGTCGCGGAACTCGTCCCATTCCGTCAGGATCAGCACCGCATGAGCTTCTTTGGCCGCTTCGTAGGGATCCTGGGCAATGAGAATGCCCCCTCCCTCGGCGGCATTGTCACCCTCTTCCGGACGGCCCAGACTGTTCCGGATGTCCCCGGGCGCGACTTTCGGATCGTAGATCGACAGCACCGCTCTTTCCTCCAGCAGGTCGCGGCAGACGTAGATCGCGGCCGATTCACGGGTGTCGTTTGTGTCTTTCTTAAACGCGAAACCGAAAACGGCGATTTTCTTCCCCGATACGGTATTGAAAAGCGTCTTGACCACCTTTTCCGCAAATCGCTTCTTCTGGTAATCGTTCATCCGTACCACCTGTTCCCAGTAATCGCCCGCTTCGGACAACCCGAAATGACGGCACAGGTAGACCAGGTTCAGGATGTCCTTCTGGAAGCACGACCCGCCGAATCCCACCGATGCCTTCAGGAAGCGGGGGCCGATGCGACCGTCGCGTCCGATCGAATCCGCCACCTCGTCGACATCCGCGCCGGTTGCCTCACAAAGCTGGGAAATCGCGTTGATCGAGGAAATCCGTTGCGCCAGGAAGGCGTTGGCGGTCAACTTCGAAAGCTCCGAAGACCAGAGGTTGGTGGTGATGATTTTTTCGCGCGGCACCCAGTTGGCGTATATGGCCGCCAGGGTCTCGATCGCCCGGCGCCCCTCGTCCGTCTCTTCCCCTCCGATCAGCACCCGGTCCGGATCACTCAGGTCCCGCATGGCGGTGCCCTCGGCCAGGAATTCCGGGTTGGAAAGGACCTGGAACCGGTGCCCGTTGGCGTTGGCTTCCAGTATCCGTTTGATGGATTCAGCCGTGCGCACCGGAAGGGTGGATTTTTCCACCACGATCTTGGGCCCGTCCGCCACCCGGGCGATACGCCGCGCGCACAATTCCACGTAACGCAGGTCCGCCGCCTGCCCCGCCCCGATCCCGTAGGTTTTGGTCGGGGTGTTGACGCTGACGAAGATCATGTCCGCCTCCCGGATTCCACCATCCACGTCGGCCGTAAAGAAAAGGTTCCGCCCGCGGCACTCCCGCACGACCTCGTCCAGCCCGGGTTCGTAGACCGGAAGGCTGTCCGAGTTCCACGCCGCGATGCGTTCCTCGTTAATGTCGACAACCGTGACCCGGACCTCCGGCGATTTCAACGCGATCATCGCCATGGTGGGGCCGCCCACATATCCCGCTCCGATACAACAGATTCTCATAGCTTCGATTAGACTCTGTCACTCGGGCGGCAAAACGAAAGGAAAAAACAGATCGCAGAGCAAGCGAATTTCCGCCCGAACTCAGGGGTGTAACGGCGACCCTGGATCGGGTCCCGGGTTGTGGCCGGCATCCGGCTGACACCTCGGT
>PXDC01000467.1 GCA_003565135.1 Verrucomicrobiota bacterium | reverse complement strand
GAGCGTGCCCAGAGTGGTCAGGGATGAAGCTTCCCTTGTTTACGACGGAGTGCTTTATGTGCTCTTTCGGGATCTTCCCGCCGAACGGCACCGTCTCTATGTATCCACCGACAACGGAAAAAGTTTCAAGGAACGCAGCGTCCTGCCGTTCGCCCGCCTGCAGGGTTACGGAGCGATGACGGTTGTGGATGGCGGGGATCTGATCGCCTACACCTATAATCCTGACGACGAACATTATATTCAGTATTCGATCAGCGACGACGCGGGTCATACCTGGTCCGATGTGGAAACGGCCTACCTGGCGAAAAGGATCAGGAATCCTCAACTTTCCGAAAGAATCGGCGGTTATTATTTTATGCATGGCCGAAGCGGCCATTGGGGTGACGATCCCCGGCACCTGGTGCTTTACACCTCACGGGACGGAATCAACTGGGACGAAGGAGTCTTCCTGAACAAAGGCGCGACCGACGATCTCGATTCCTATTCGACGAATGCCATCATCGGGAGGCATGATCCGGATACGCCGGGACGCTTGTTGATCCAGTCGAGTATCGCGTATGACGAGACCGGGCGCAGGGTAAACGTGTATCATTGGTGGATCGAAGAAGTTGCCGAATCGGAGACGGGCCGCCTCGGTTACTTTGATTGGATCGACGGTTTTGACGTACCCGGGGACCGTCGCGCACCCGACGCCGATGCAAACGGGGACGGGGTTGCCAACTTGATAAAGTATGCGCTTGGGTTGGATCCTTCGAAGTCGGGGAGCAAACGATTGCTTTCGACGGTGACGGAAGTGAGTGAGGACGGGACGTTCGTTGTGCTGGAAGTCCGTAAGAATCCTTATGCTTTGGGCATTGATTACGTCGTCGAGGGCAGCGAAAATCTGAGCGAATGGAGTGTCGACCCGGAGCAACTCGTTGTGTTGGAGGAGGACGAACACATTCTAAGAACGCGGACGGCCGCTCCTTTGGCGGAGGGAGGAAACGGGTTTTTTCGTTTGCGGGTGTCGATATGCGAGTGACTGCGACTTTCGTTTGCCCCCACATGACGTGTGGGTGCTGAAGATTAGATGAATTCGAGCGGATCGAGAAAATGATGAAAAAATCGGCAACACGACGGACGAATAAAATGCTGCTCTTGACGACGGTTTTCCTGCCGTTTTCGCTGCCGGCGGAAAATGTGGAATCGCCCGTTCGATCGCTGGTCGGGATGACATTGGAGGAGCGGCTGGAACATTTTGCGGCGATGACGCCGGAAGAGGTGTGGGCTTATAAGAATGAGTTTACCGCGATGTCTCCGGAGGAATACGACACCGAGGTAATGCGGCAGATCGCCGACCTGACCCTGATTCCGCCGGTCATGAACACCGATCCCTTGCCGGAGTACGCCTATGACAACCTTGATTACGGAATGACCATCGGTATCGAGCGGACGCCCGGAGGCAGGCTTTGGGCGGCGTGGGTTGCCGGGGAGGACGGGCCGGAAGCATTCATGGTCGCCGCGACGAGCGACGACGACGGCGAGACCTGGTCCGACCCCAGGCTGGTTGTTGACAGCCAGTCGCCCGATCTGCCGTTTCCGCGCAGTGTCATAGTCGGGAATTTCTGGACGGACCCTCTCGGCCGGCTCTGGTTCTTTTTCGATCAGACGATGAATCATCACGACGGGCGCCAGGGGTTGTGGTTTTCCATTTGTGAAAACCCCGACGATGAGAACCCCGAATGGTCCCGGCCTCGCCGTATTTGGCACGGAGTCATGCTGAATAAACCGACCGTGCTATCGACCGGGGAATGGCTCTTGCCGGTCTACTTGCTGCAACCCCCGCGGGATGGCCGGGGACCGTTCAGCGGCATATTCCCGGAACTGGATCCCTATCGGGGCGCTCATGTGTTTGCCTCGACCGACGAGGGGGAGACCTGGGAGAGACGCGGTCAGAGGGATTTTCCCGAACCGAGTTGGCACGAAACCATGATCGTCGAGCGGGAGGACCGTACGTTGTGGATGTTGGGCCGCACCGACAGGGGCATCATGGAGAGTATTTCCGAGGACCGCGGCGAGACGTGGTCGGAACCTGTGGATCTGGAAGGAATCGACCACCCGGTCGCCCGGTTCCATATTCGCCGTCTGGCTTCCGGCCGGATCCTTTTTATCAAGCATGGAGAAACGCTCGACTCCCACGAAGGAAGAAGCAAGCTCACGGCCTGGCTTTCGGACGACGACGGAGTCACTTGGCGTGGCGGGCTGATGCTCGACGAGCGCAGTGGCATCTCGTATCCGGACGCCGTTCAAGCGCCGGACGGAACCATCTACATTTCGTATGACCGGGAGCGAACCAGGCTCGGTGAAATCCTGATGGCTCGAATCAGGGAGGAGGATATCCTCGCGAAGGAGCTGGTGGATCCGAATTCGCGGCTCAAAATGCGGATCCACCGGGCGAATTGAAAGGGGGGCCGCTTTTGACGGGTCCGGGAGAAAAACCGAAATGGGCGAAATACTTGATTGTGCCATGAGAAATCGACTGACGAGAAGGATTTTAAGAAATACCGCGATCGGTTTGTTGGTTGTGGTTTTGGGGGGCGGGATTGCCCATGCGGAACGCCCCGTCGGCTATCTTGATGGGGCCTCTGCCGGTACCGTGGAAAAGGCGGACGCCGGGAAGGAAATAACGGTCGGCAGTCGGAAGATCCAAACGGGTAAGTTCACCCCGGAGGGGACCCCCGTCGTGCCTATGTGGGAGGCGCCGATGCCTACGTCGGATCTGCGCACAGGCGCCGGGTTTCCCGTGTTGGACGACGCGGAACACGCGGTTGTCTGGCAACCGAGGAGCCGGGAGGAAGGCGCCTACAATCATTACGGCACGCTTATCAATTACGAAGGGCGTTTCTTCGCCATGTGGGGTAACCACCCGCTCGGTGAGGACGGGCCGGGCCAGCGTGTCCTGTTTGCGTATTCCGACGAATGGGGCGTCTGGTCCGGGGCGCGGGAGCTTTTCCCGCCTCCCGGGCCGGTCAAAGAGCGTTCGGAATCGGGGATTCACCTGAAACCGGATCGTTGGATGGTCATCGACGGAAGGCTTTACGCGGTGGTTTTTGTGTTTGAGGCGGGATATTACGGTATTGCCCGACGCGTCCATTTCGACGGAACCTACGAGAATGCGTTTCGTGTTTTTGATCCTCCCGGACAGGTCACGGAGGTTCCCGCGTTTATGTCCGGAGTCGGGGAGCCGCCGTATGCGGAAAGCGCCGCCGCGAAGATCCGGGAGTGGTACAAATTGAACGATCAGGTGAGTTGGTGGGGCAGGTACGCCAGTACGAACCAGGGCGTGCCCGGAAGGGCCGTCGATGGGGCGACTTTGATCGAGTCTTTTTCCTATCGCGCGCGGGACGGAAACTTGGTCCTGTTCGCCCGGAATTGGGGGACGTCGCGAAATCCGGTTCACAACAATCGGCTGTACGTCAGTTTCAACGACGGCAGCGGCCCCTGGGAGAGGCCGTATCCCACGGATATCCCCGATTCACCCAGCCGGGCCGAAGCGGTTGTTCTGGAGGACGGAACGGTTCTGCTGATCGGGAATCAAAACGTTTCGCACCTTGACCAGCCGGTGTACCTGGACCGGGATCCGATCACCGTGTCGATCAGCGACGACGGATACACCTTTGATCGCGTCTATGCGCTGCGCACCGGGGCCCCCTCCCGTTTCCGGTTCACTGGAATCGGGGGGCGCAACCGCGGCTTCGCTTATTCCCAGTCGACCGTGCACGACGGCTGGCTTTACACCTTCTACTCGGTTGGAAAGGAGACGATGGAAATCACCCGGGTTCCGCTTGATTCGATCGTAGGGCGGCCTGATGCGGAAGGTTCGGGGGACGGGTATTAGTCCGGGAGGTGTCCCGGGGGCGAACATCGTCGCGCAGGTTTCCCTTCCCGTGTTTCGGGCGAACCGAGGTGCCGAGCGGTGCCAATGTCCTATATCGATCATGGCTGTGTGCTCTCGCAATCGAAATCGGGGATGGCCGACTGTTGACGATTGCAGTCGGAGATGGGAAGGGTACGGTTGGCATACGAAGTTTTTATAGATTGCCGGAAGTTATGTTTTTTACCTCAGGTATTCCCGGCTCGGGGAACCGAATCGGAGCCTTGAATCCGCGGATTCGACAGGGAGCCCCATCGTTTACGTGTGCTGTTTCAGCGGCCGGGGGAGGATTAATCAATAAAACCACACCATGTTGACAAAACGTTCGGACTTAGCCGTGAATGACAGCCGTTACGGCCTGTTTTTTGGCGTCGCTTTTTTCCTGTCGGTACCGCTTTTTCTTGGTGCTGACACGCCGATTGAGCTGTGGGACTCATCCGTGTCGTTGCCGGAGCGTTTGGAGGACATCCCGCCGATCCCCTACGCCGAGTACAGCTACGTGGAGCGAGGGGTGAAGGGCGGCTATCAGTACCTGCACGAAGCCGGGATCGAATGGTTGGGGGACCGGCTTTACGTAGGTTGGTCCCATGCCGCCCGGGACGAGTCCGCCCCGGACAAGAAAATTCGCGGGCGGTATTCGGACGACGGGG
>PXDC01000378.1 GCA_003565135.1 Verrucomicrobiota bacterium | reverse complement strand
GAAGAGGTAGCCGATAATGATGGCGCTCAGCGCCAGGGAGGAGCCGACCGACAGATCGATGTTGCGGCTGACGATGACCATCATTTGCCCCATCGCCACGATGGTGATGAGGGGAATGTAGAGGAGGATGTTGCGGAGGTTCGACGGGTCGAGAAAACGCGGGTCGACCAGGGCGGCGATCCCGACGATCAGGAGGACGAAGACGGCGATTCCCAGTTCGCGAAAGCGCAGCAAGGTGGCGGCAATGGAGCGCCGGGAGTTCCTCCCGCGGCGGGCCTGGCGGTGGTCGTGGTCCGTTCCGGTGCTTTCTTTTTCCGGTTCGGGAGCCCTGGGTGACGGGTTTGTCATCTTCCGGCGGGTGGGGGTGTGTCGGGGGCTTGCCGCGTCCCCTCCCGGCGGCTCGCCGGTTGCGGGGCGGCGCCCTCGGCGGTTTGTCCGGTGGCGGCGTTCATGACCTTTTCCGCGGTGGCTTCGTCGTGGGCGAACCGGCCGGTCAAACGGCCCTCGCGCAGCACCAGGATCCGGTCGCTCAGGGCGAGGATTTCCAGGAGATCGGAGGAAATCAGGAGGATCGCCTTTCCCTGGCGGCAGAGTTCACCCATCAGGCGGTGGACCTCCTGCTTGGCGCCGACGTCGATTCCCCGGGTGGGTTCGTCGAGGATGAGGATCTCGGGTTCGGTCAGCAGCCACTTGGAAAGGACCACTTTCTGCTGGTTTCCCCCGGAGAGTTCGCGGGTGGGCTGTTCCACGGTGCGCAGCTCGATGGCCAGCTCCCGGCGGTACCGTTCGGCCAGGTCGCGTTCGGTGGCCGGACGGATACGGCCGCGCGGGAAAAGCCGGCGCAGCGACGCCAGGGTGGTGTTCCGGGTCACGGTAAAGGGCAAAACCAGGCCGTGGTGCTGGCGGTCCTCGGGAACGCAGGCCATGCCGAGGCGAATGGCGTCGGCCGGTCGGCGGATGGCGGCCGGAGCCCCCCGTACCCGGATGTTTCCGGCCTCGGCCGGCCGGATGCCGAAGAGGGCGCGGGCGACGTCGGTGCGCCCGGCCCCCACCAGGCCGGCCATGCCGACGATTTCTCCGGCCCGCAGGTCGAACGAAATATCCTCGAAACGCCCGGGGCGGCACAAGCCCTCGACCTGCAGCAGAGGCTTGCCCGGTTCGGCCCGGGCGCGTTGAAAGAACGTCTCCAGGGGCCGGCCGACCATCATGCGGATCACCTCGTCGATGGAGGTGTCCGCCCGGTTGCGTGTGGCGATGAAATGCCCGTCGCGCAGGACGGTGATACGGTCGGAAATCTGGAACACTTCCTCCAGCCGGTGACTGATGAAAACGATCCCGGTCCCCTGCCGGCGGAGCCTTTCGACGATGCGGAACAGCTCGCCGGCTTCGTCCGGGGTCAGCGACGCGGTCGGTTCGTCCATCAGCAGGACGCGGGCGTTCTGCGAGAGGGCGCCCGCCATCTCCACCATCTGCTGGTCCGCGGTGGACAGGCCGAACATGCGCGCGCGGGGATCGAGGTTTACCCCGAGGGTGTCGAGCAGGCGTTGCGCCTCCCGGTAGCGCGCTTTCCAGGCGATGGGGCGGAGACGGGAGCGGCGGTTCGATTGGTGACCGATAAAAATGTTTTCGGTCACGTCCAGGTCCGGAAACGTGAGGGGCTCCTGGTGAATGAGGGAAATGCCGTGGGTCGCGGCGCTCTGCGGTGTGGGAAGGGAGACGGCGGTGCCGTCCATCATCACCGTTCCGCCGTCCGGCCGGTGTACGCCGCCGAAGATCTTCAGCAGGGTGGATTTGCCCGCCCCGTTTTCGCCCAGCAGTGCGTGCACTTCACCGGGTCGCAGATCGAAATCGACATCTTCGAGGACCCGCACCCCGGCGAATGCCTTGCGGATGCCGCGCGCCTGGAGCAAGGGCGTTTGGGTGTCGGAGGCGGGCATGTGAGTGACAAGGAGAAGCAAATCCGCCCCTTTCCTCAAGCGCGATTTCCCTTTTTCTTTTGCATCGGCCCGGACCCCGGGCTAGGGTTTCCCGCATTAAATTATCCGGGTTCGGAGCCCGCGGGGTTTCGGACCCATTAAACATTAACACACAAACGAGAAAGACAGCATCATGGGTAAGGTAAAAGAAGGCGACACCGTCAAGGTGCACTACAAGGGAACCCTGGATGACGGCGCGGTGTTCGATGAGTCCAAGGACCGCGGGCCGCTTGAGTTCACGGTGGGCGAGCGGAAGGTGATTCCCGGCTTCGAGGACGCCGTTCTCGGCATGGAGGAAGGGGAGACCAAGAAGGAAACCATTCCCAGCGACCAGGCTTACGGTCCGCGCCGGGACGAAATGCTCCTGGAGGTTCCCCGCTCGCAGTTGCCCGAGGGCCTCGACCCGGAAGTCGGGCAGCAATTGCAGGTCACGACCAAGGAAGGGCAGCCGGTGCCCGTGCGCATTTCCGAGGTCAAGGAGGAAAATGTCGTTCTCGATGCCAATCACCCGCTGGCGGGTAAGGACCTGAACTTCGAGTTGACCCTGGTCGAAATCGATTCGTAGCCGGGGTCTACAGCTTCGCTTCCTCCCGTTCCATGATCTCCCAGGCTTTCCGGATGTAGAAACGGTAGTTCTCCAGCGGCGTGCCGTTGGGGATCCGGTGGTCGATGCCGAGAATGCAGCCGCCGGTGCGGACCATGGGCGGGATTTTGTATTCCAGTTCGGCGGTAATGGCGGCCGGGTCGCGCCGCAAAACGTGTTTGTCGATCCCGCCCTGGAAAGCGAGGCGCGTGCCGTACTGCCGGCGAAGCGGGACGATGTCGTTGCCGCCCACCGGCTCCATCGGGCCCATGACGTTGAGGCCGGCATCCAGGAATACGGGGATGAGCCGGGTCATATCGCCGTCGGAGTCCTGGAAAAAAAGCCGTACGCCGCGGGAACTCACGAGGTCCCAGACCCGGCGGTAGTAGGGGCGGATAAAGGCGTCGACCTGTTTGGGGCCGATCAGGGGACCGTTCTTGCCGGCCATGTCCTCGTGCACGCTCAACTGATCGATCGCGACGGTCGAGGTCACCCGGTCCAGGGTTTCCAGGGCAATGTCGCCGATGGTTTCGAGGATTTCCCGGATGAGCTCGGGTTGGGTGTAAAAGCTGAGACAGAGCGCCTCTTCGCCCATGAGCTGGCGCAATTCGTCGAATCCCCCCGGAATCCGGGCCACGACCACCTCACCCGCGTCCCGGGCCTTCCGGGCGCAGGTTTCCCAGCCGTCCCGGAACCGTTCCTCCGAGTACAGGTAATGCTCCCTCACCCGGAGCCAGTCATCGCGATCCCTGACCGGGTGGTCCATGGGAAGGGGCAGGGTGGAGGCCTTTTTCGAGAGTTTCATCTTCCGCCCCATTTTATCCAGGGCGATGACGTGGTCCTCGGTTTCCTCCAGGATGGTTTCCTCGGGTCCGCCGATCCAGCCGGTGTCGACGGGGACCGGGGTGAAGAGCGGACCGCGGTACCGGAAGGCGGAGAAATCGAGCTCCTCCGGTGTGGCTCCCTGGCGTTTCCACTCCTCGCGCAGGCCCGCCAGCGGACCGAAAACCTCGGTGAACAGGGCCCGTCGGTTGGTGCGGAAGGTCATGTGATCGAGGTACTCCTCGCGGCGTACACCCATGGTGCGTTTTATAGCCAGGGCGGCGTGGGTTTCGCGGATGTCTTTCATGGGCGACGGGTCTCCTTGGGTTTTTCCCGATGTGCCGGCGGCCGTTTGCGGGGGAACCCCATCTCTTCAATGTAGGCCTCCTGGAAATCGGGGTCGGTTCCAAGTGAGAAGTGAACGATGCGTTTGCGGAGGGATTCGCAGGCTTCCTGGGGATGCTCCGAGAACAGCGAGAGTTTGGCCCCGAGCAGGGCGGTGTTTCCGGAGGGATGAAGCTTGTCCTCGCCGAAGGGCAGGAGGCCGATGCGGCGGGCGCTGTCGAGCCGGAGATAGTTGCCGAAGGCGCCGGCGAGGTAGACGTCGGAAACCTCGCGCGCGCGCAGCCCGCTCAGTTTCAAAAGGGTTCGGGCGCCGGCGGCAATGGCGCCCTTGGCCAGTTGCAGTTCGCGCACGTCGCACTGGTGGAGGGCCACCGGTTCCCGCAGCGTCCAGCGGTCTCCCCCGTCGGCGTAGCGCCCGTTGGAGAGAATGACCCCGAGATCGAGACCGGTGGCGACCGCGTCGACGAGGCCGCTGCCGCAGAGCCCGCGGGGTTCGCCATCGCCCAGCACCCGGCAGTGCCACGATTCTCCCCGGGCCTCGACTTCGGCAATGGCGCCGGTGGAGGCGCGCATGCCCATGGTGATCCGGGCGCCCTCGAAGGCGGGGCCGGCGGCGGTGGACGCACAAACCATGCGCGAGTAATTGCCGACCACGATCTCGCCGTTGGTGCCCAGGTCGATGAACACCCCGGGTTTGTCCCGCCGATCGAAGCCGGTGGCGAGCAGACCGGCCAGAACGTCACTGCCCACGAACCCACCGATGCAGGGGAGAAAGACGACACGGCAGCCTTCGGGCAATCCCTTCCATCCGAGTGAGCCGGTGTCGAATTCGAGCGTTCCGGGCGTCGGCGTCTCAAAGGGGTAGCGGGCGAGGGGTTCGGGATCGAGGGCGCCGAAGAGGTGGTGCATCGCGGTATTCCCAACCAGGACGATGCGTTTGACCCGTTCGGCGTGTTCCCCTCCGGCGGCGGCCAGCAGGTCCCCGATCAGTTCGCCCAGCTGGGTGCGGATGCGGCTGGCCAGGGTCGAAGCTCCCTCCGATGTCATGGCGAAGGATAGACGACTCATGAGATCGGCCCCGAACCGTGCCTGGCGGTTCAACCCGGTCCTTACGGCGAGAACCCGCCCCGTCTCCAGGTCCACCAGTTGCGCGGCCAGCGTGGTGGTCCCGACATCGATCGCGATCCCGCAACCGGGGTGCGGCGTGAAATGAAACGAACTTTCGTCGGCCAGCACCGCCGATTCCCACTGGGCCAGGTCCAGCGTCAGGTCGCCTTCGACGCGTTGCCGGCACGCCAGCCGCCAGCCGGCCCCGATCTGGTCGGGAGTCAACAGTCGCTGTTCCTCCGGCGATACCGGGAGTTCCCCTTCGAGTACCCGGACGCGGCAGCCCCGGCAGCGGCCGCGTCCCCCGCAGGGAAACTCGACGCCCTCGGGGAAGAGCACGTTGATCATGGGGGTGCCGGGGGTCGAAGTCAGCGTTTTTCCGAGGGGACGCAGGCGAATCCGGACCGGCGGCCGATCCGCGGCGTTGCCATCGGGCCGGGATGCGTCAGTTGAGTCCATATTCATCGGGCAGGTACGCTCCTTCGGGAATCTTCGATTCCATGGCGGCAATCATCGCCGGTTCCTCCTCGGGAAGTCCCGCGATGGCGGGTTCCAGGCGGGCCAGCCAGCGCGCTTCGCGATCGGCGAGGCGGAGTTCTCCGTTGCGGTATCCCCGGTCGAGGATTTCCCAGGCGGCCCGGGCCGCTTGAACGGTTCGGCCGCAGGGTGTCGTTGAACCGAGGATACGCTTCGATATTTCGAGGACAATGTCGGGGCGGAGCACGTAGGCCTGCGGGTCACGGGGGGCGTCCGAGGCCGCCAGCCAGTCGCGCAGCCTGAGGGCGCTCTCTTCCGAATCGGCCCGGGCGGCGTTGGCCAGGCGGCAGTCGTAAGCGAGGTGTTCCATGGATACGACGGGCGCGTAATCGCTCAGGAGGCGGACGTTGGCGACCGATTCGTTGGACCAGCAGTCGCACACGGCCTGGGCGATATTGCCGAGCGGACTGGAATGGGCGCAGGCCGACGAACGTCCCTCCATGGAAACGGGAATTCCGGCCATGGCTTTGAGGTAGGGGCCTTCGTAGGCGCAGTCCTTGCTCGGACCGGTGGCGCCGGCCTCGCAGGCAATCAGGCTTCGGGGCACCGAAATCACCCGCACCAAAGCGGCGAAAACCTTCGGAATCATTCCCCGGGCGGCCAGCGTCATGGCGGTGTTGGCGAAGCCGCAGGCGGAGTCGCCCGAAGCCACCACGCCGGTCCGCCGGCAGCTGTCGACGATCCGATCCCAGAGGAAACGCATATCGCGGGCGCCGAGGACACCGAGGGCGAAAACGACGCGTTCGATGTCGGCGTTGACCAGGGCGTCGTCGCAAACCTCCTTCCCGCCGGTCGATTCGATGGCCAGGAGGTCGGCGCCGGCGGCGCCGGCGCCGTCGAAAAAGCGCGCCATCTCCTCCCAGTGCTCCCCCCGCCGCATAAGGGGTGGCCGGCGAAATTCCCGGGTGTCGTTGGGAGTGACCCGGAGAGCCGTGGCGAGGCCGTGGCGGTCGGAGAACGCGGCGCATTGTTCGGCCAGGAGGCGGGTGATTTCGAATCCCCACTCCGGGTTCCGGGTCATGGGCGGGAGGGTTTCGAATTCGACCAGAACCCCGGGGATCTCGAGCTCGACCGCCCGGCGCAGCACCCCCCGGATCATGTCCTCGTAATGGCGGAGAATGGCCGGCCAGTTGGCCTCGTTTACCTCCAGTCCCGGGAGGGTGAAATTGATTTCCGGAATCATCGGACCGGCCCCGATTTCCAGGCCCCGCCCGCAGGTGATCGGGTGCGGGGCGCGACCGAAGACAAACGCGCCCGGCGACTCGATGGCGGGTTTGGCGATCATGGCGGGCAGGGGATGTCCGTTTACGCGGCGACCAGTTTGCGGGCGATGGCCACGGCCGAGGCGGCGCTGTCGCCGTAGGCGTCGGCGCCGATCTCCTCCGCGTATTCCCGTGTGATCGGTGCGCCCCCGATCATGATTTTGACGCGATCCCGGGCGCCGGCGGCCACGATGGCGTCGATGGTGGTTTTCATGGACGGCATGGTGGTGGTGAGCAGGGCGGACATGGCCACGATGTCGACGCCGTTGCTCTCGATCGCTTCAATGAATTTTTCCGGGGCCACATCGACGCCGAGGTCGACCACTTCGAAGCCGCCCCCTTCCAGCATGGCGGCGACCAGGTTTTTGCCGATATCGTGCAGGTCCCCCTTGACCGTTCCCAGGGCCACGCGTCCCTTGGGTTTGGCTCCGGAGGCGATGAGGAGGGGACGGATCTTTTCCAGGGAAGCCTTCATGGCGCGCGCGGCGATGAGGAGTTCGGGAACAAAGAAGTCGTTGGCTTCGAAGCGCCGCCCGACTTCGTCCATGGCCGGAATCATGTGGTCGTCGACCAGCGACTGCGGTTCGGCGCCGGCGGCCAGCGCTTCCTCGGTCAGGGTCCGGGCGGCATCGGCGTCGCCGTTGAGCACGGCGTCGTATAGTTTGGTCCATTCGCTCATATCGGTGTCTCCCCGGTTTGCATGACGTGTGTCCGCGTGAACGGTGGGGATACCCTAGGGCAATCGGGCCACGGAGTCTGCGCAACGATTGCCCGACGAAACGCATGGTTTGCCGGGTCAATCGGACGGCGGGGCGGCGATGAGTTCGGGTGCGGCGGTCGCGGGATTCCCGGATTGGGGAAGTAGCGTCCAGTTCTGTTCGAACGCGAGTCCCTGCTGGAGGTCGCGGTAAAGGGCGGATTGATTGAGGAAACCCGAATGATCGTTGAGGTTGGCCAGGATTATCAGGCCCAGGGCGACGGCGGCCAGAAGCCCGCGGCAGCGCTCGGCCCGCACCGATGCGGCGGAGGGCAGCTCATGGGAGGGCGGTGGCACCTGAAGAATATCCGGAACGATGGGTGCGTTGATACGGAAGTGGCGGTTCCGGAGTCGTTTCCGGGCGGCGCCGACCCGTTTCCAGAACCGGGGAGGCAGGAGGGCGACGAGGCCGGCGGCGGCCGCGAACGGAAGCAGACCGAGCGGTAGCGCAAGGGTCAGCGCGGCGAGGCTCAGGGCGAGAAGTCCGATGGTTCCGGTACGGGTTTTTTCATGACGAAGGAGCAGGAGAAAAGCGCCCGCTCCCATGAGCAGCAGCACGGAAATATTGAGGACCGGGAGCACGGAATCCTTTTGCAGGAGCCATACCCCGAGGGAGTTGAGGGTTTCCGGGTGGGCGAGCGCGGAGCGGAGCGGCGATCCCGGGTTTCCGCCGGCGCCGGCCGCGTGGGCGAGGGCGGCGCAGAAAAAGAAGAGGAAAACCTGGACGATCAGGCCGGCGGTGGCGGGTGAGGCATAGAAGCTGTGGTCCTCGCGGGTGCGAACGCGGAGGCGCAGATCCAGCGAATAACGGGCTCCCACCGGAAGCAGCCAGGCCCAGAAAAGCAGCATCAGGAGGAACCGGTCACCGGTGGTCGCGGTCACCCCGCTCCCTCCGTGCAGGTAGGCGAGGAGAACCCAGCAGCAAAACGCGGCCGCCCGGCTGCGCCAGCCGGCAACCAGCAATACGGCCGCCACCGCCGCCAGGGTCGGAATGACAACGTGAAGGAGGCCGGAACCGGCGTAAACCGGTTCGCGCAGTCCGGCCCAGCGCGCGATCAGGTCGGCGAGCAGGAGAACGCCAAGCAGCATACGGAACAGGGCCAGGGACCTGAGGTCCAGGGCGAAGATTCGGCGGCGGTTCATCGGTGTTCAGGAGTCGGTGGCCAGCATGTTGGTAAAATTCCGGGGGGGCGTACAGTCTAACGGATCCGGCGTGGAACATCCAAGACAAGACTTCATGTAAGTTGTTGATTTATAGTTTTTTTACGTACGAAACGGATCCCCTTTCCCCGGGGCGGGCGCGGCCTGAGTGGCGTTGGGCGGGTCCGGTGGCGTCGCGGTTTGCGGGGAAGGCATGCGGAGAATCATGACCCGTTTCGGCGCCGGGGATTTGCGCTAACCGGGGGAAGCGCTTATTTTAATGGCCGTGAGTGGAAGACGGCAGGAGCGAAACCGGGAACCGGACAAACGGTCCCCGGACGGGGAACCGGAGCCCCGGCATGCGAATCCGGAGGAACGCCTGGAGCGTTTGTCGGCCCTGCAGTTGCTCGACCTGGTGTCGGTGCAGTTGAGTGGGACCGAAGCGGCCTCGGCGCGGGCGCTGCGTCACTTGCGCTACCGGGTCGAGGAACTGGAGGAAATCCGTGAGCAGGCCCAGGGCGCTTTGGCCGAGCTCAACGAGGCGGTGGAGAAACTCCGGGCTCCGGCCCTTCGTCTCGGGACCCTTTTGCGTCGTATCGGGGAGGACCGGGCGCTGGTCTGCGTGGGCGGGGGCGAATACGTGTGCAACGTCGATCCGTCGTTGCCGGAAGCGGTACTGGAAAGCGGCATGCGGGTCCTGCTCAACGAGGCGTACGCGGTGACCGATTCGTTCGGCATGGACAAAAGCGGGCCGGTGGTGCGCTTGACCGAGGCGTTGCCGGATGGACGGCTGCGGATCGGTCAGGACGCCGGCATCAGCGACGCCGTGGTGATCCGATCGGACGCCCTGCGCAAGGAAGCCCTGAAGCCGGGAATGGAATTGCGCCTGGACGCGAACCAGCGGGTGGCGGTCGAGATCGTCGCCCCGGCCCGCCGTTTCGACCGATCCCTCGCCCGGGTGGATCCGATTCTGTGGAGTGACATCGGGGGGCAGGAAACGGCGGTCCAGGCGATTCGCGATTCCATTGAGATGCCCATTCTGCACGCGAACCTCTTTGCCCGTTTCGAGCACCCGGTACCGAAGGGATTTCTGCTTTACGGTCCCCCCGGGTGCGGGAAAACGCTGCTGGGAAAAGCCACCGCCCACAACCTGCGCCTGCAGATTCAGAAGGAAACCGGGGAGGACCGGCCGGAGTATTTTCTCAGCGTCAAGGGTCCGGAGATTCTTAATATGTGGGTGGGGGAATCCGAGCGGCATGTTCGCGAGCTTTTCTCCCAGTGCCGGGAAAAGGCATCCGAAGGGCACCTCGCCTTCCTGTTTATCGATGAAGCGGAGTCGGTTCTGGGGACCCGCCACGGCGGGCGCGTCGGCAGCGCCATTATTTCCACCCTGGTGCCGATGTTCTGTGCGGAAATGGACGGAATGGAGGCGCTGCGCAACGTTGTCGTGATTCTGGCGTCCAATCGGGCCGATCTGATCGATCCGGCGATTCTCCGTCCGGGACGGATCGATCGCAAGATCCGGGTGCGCCGCCCGAATCGGGCGGCCGGAAAGGAGATCTACGGGATTTATCTGCACGAGCGTTTGCCGCTGGCGGAACACCGCGAGGCCCTGATTGAGGTGGTGACCGAAGCCCATTTCGCCGAGAGTGAGGAAAACCGGTTCCTGGAAGTGGCGTACCGCAGCGGGCGCCGGGAATACCTGCACCGGGGCGATCTCGCCAGCGGCGCGGTTATCGCGGCGATCGTGGAGCGGGCCAAGGAACTGGCCATCAAACGCAGCGTCCAAACCGGAACCGAATCGGGCATAACGCGCGAGGACCTCTTGACCGCGTTCGACCACGAATACCGCGAGAACGAACTCTTTCCCCCCACCGACATTACCGAGGACTGGCTCAAGCTGACCGATTTCGACCCGGAGAATGTGGTGCGTCTCACGCCTTACCGGCAACGGCCCGACCGGGAGCGGCGAACCTCGATATGAAGGGGAACGCTTCACCCGGTGGTTGGGTCGGCGGGTGCCGTTCGACGGGAGAACGGGACACCGCCGCCGGTTAACGGGTGCCGGGAACCTGAGGTCGCATTCGGCTGTTTTGGGGTGATGGGGGGTGTGTCCTACTTTCAACACGGCATTTCACATTCGGAGGGAGGAAACGTGGAGATTCAATTCGGGATAGAAACGGAGTACGGGATCAGCCGGCAGCAGGACCAGCCGATCGATGTGGTGGCGGAGTCCATCGCCCTGGTTCGGAGCGCGGTATCGCCGGGCGTGCGCATGTGCTGGGATTACTCGAAGGAGGATCCCCACCTCGACATGCGCGGGTTCCGCGTGCAGGAGTTGCGCCAGGACACCGACGAGCGCTACCACACGGCCGACGATTCGCGGCGACAGCTTTCGTTCCGCGAGATCAAGAGCGATCTGGTCCTTTCCAATGGCGCCCGTTTCTACAACGACCACGCCCACCCGGAGTACTGCACCCCGGAATGCACCACACCGTTGGAGATCCTGCAGCAGGAGGTGGTGGGGGAGCGTATCCTGATGGGTTGTGCGTCGGCCCTGCACGAAAAGACCGGGGTTCCCGTTCTCCTCTACAAGAACAACACGGACTTTTTCGGTCACAGCTACGGTTGCCACGAAAACTACCTCATGCCGCGAACGCTTCCCTGGGCCAAACTGGCCGAAAACGTTCTCGCGTTCCTCGTCACCCGCCAGATTTATGCGGGGGCGGGAAAATACGGGTGGGAAGAGGAGGACCGTTTCCTCCAGGGCGGATTCCAGATATCCCAGCGGAGTGATTTTTTCTCCGTCCTGCAGAGCGTCGATACGATGCAGCGCCGCCCGCTGATCAACACCCGGGATGAGCCCCACGCCGATGCCGGGCGGTTCCGCCGCTTTCACGTCATCCTGGGCGATTCGAACCTTTCCCCGTTTGCGGCCTACCTCAAGATCGGCGTCACCGCACTGGTGCTGCAGGCGCTTTGCCGGGCGGGGCCGGACGCCCCGGTTCCGCACCTGGAAAATCCCCTCGAGGCCGTGAAGGCGATCTCGCGGGATCCGTCGTTCCGGTGGGAGGTGGCGGGGGACAACGGTCGACGGACGAACGCGGTCGAGGTTCAGCGCCGTTACCTCGACCTGGTCCGCCGCTACGGGTTCGAGGAGGACGGCGAAGAGTGGCGCCGGGTGGTCGACGTCTGGGAGGAAACGCTCGACGACCTGGAATCCGAACCCCTGGGGACGGCCGACCGCCTTGATTGGAGCGCCAAGTACCGGCTGATCGAGGATTTTCGCGCCCGTGAAAACATCGCCGGCGACGATCCCTGGGTCCGCAGCCTCGACCTCGCCTACCATCGCCTCGACCCGGAGGAAGGGCTGTTTTTGAATCTATTCCAGGAGGGAGCGTTTCGTCTTCCCTATTCCGCGCCGGAGATATTCGATAAGGGATTGGAGCCGCCCGCGAGTACCCGTGCGGCTGTGCGGGGGCTGTGTGTGAGGAAATTCGGTCCCCGAATCTACGAAACCCAGTGGGAGCACCTCGGTTTCCAGGGGGAGTCCGGGGAGCGGTTCATTCTCGATTTGCGGGATCTTTTTTCCCCGGGAGACATTGCCAAAGCGGTTCGCTTCATCGCCAACAGCGAACGGGTGGAGGATTTGCGGGCGCTTCCATTTGCAAAAGAACGCAATCGCGGTTAAGCTTTTTTTTGACATGCCTGACCCAACCAGACGAGTGAAACCATCCGCCCCCTCGCCGGGCGGGGGAGGAGACGACGGCGGTCCTTCTTCCCCGAAAGTGAACAAGCCGAAGACGGAGGAACTCCTGAAGAAGATGCGCAAGGTCGACCCCGACCAGTCCCGGCGCTACCGGCAACGGACCGGTGAATAGTCCTGGTCCCACCGCCGGAACCGGTCCCGTCCCGGGTCTTTCGCCGCCGGCGGCGACCCCGAGTGGTGGGGGTGCCGCGGGCACGGGTGAACCACGGATGTCGACCGGGCCAACCCGCTTCCGCAATCGACGGCGCAACCTAACGGCCGCGACACCCAACCCGAATCCCGTTACGTAGAATCCAGTCACCCGCCATGAACGGAGATTTTTTATCCCTCCTGTCTTCGAATCCTTTTTCCGGCCTGACGGTGGGCGAGAAGTGTCCGGAGCTGCTGGAGGCGACCACGGTCTTCGCCTTTCACTTCTCCGAGGGAGTGGTGATGGCGGGCGATCATCGCGCCACGGCGGGCAACGTGGTCTTTTCCGATCGCACGGAAAAGATCATCGAGTTGGACCATCAATCCCTTATCGCCATCGCGGGCTCGCCGGCGGTGGCGTTTGAAATGGCGCGGACCCTGCAGACCACCTTTGAGTACTACCGGCGCAGTCAGCTCCAGGTCCTGAGCCTGCCGGCCAAGGTCCGGGCCCTCTCCCGGCTGCTCCGCGACAACCTGCCGGGAACGCTCCAGGGGGTGGGTGCGGTGGCGCCGTTGTTCGCCGGGCGCGAGCCGGACGGTGACGTTCCGGCGATTTATTTCTACGATCCCCTGGGGGCTCAATTCGAGGCCGCCGGTTTCGCCGCCTCCGGTTCCGGGGCGGGGAGTATTCGCAGCGTTCTGCACTACCTGACCCGGTGGGGGAAGCCGCGGCCGGAGCAGTTGGACCGGGGCGGCGCGGTTAATCTGGCCAATCGCCTCCTGTTGACCGCGGCCCAATTCGATACCGCGACCGGCGGCGTGGACCCGTCGCGGGGCGTTTTCGCCACGATCCGGCTGCTGACGTCGCGGGGCATTCATACGGTATCGGAAAAGGAACAGATTGCCGCATGGGAGAAGGGAGGCGGGGCGTGATCGAAGAACCGTACCGCTGGCTCGAGGCGGTGGCGAACCGCCGCGAATACATCCAGGACCAACTCCGGGGGGCGACGCCGGTGTTTGCCGTGTCGCGGCCGGAAGGGGTGTTTCTGCTCGGTGCGGGACCGGGCCGGACCAAGGTTTTCGAAATCTACAACCGGCACGGGATGGCCGCGGTGGGAAATCCCGTCGACATGGAAAAACTTCGCCAGTCCGTCATCGAGACCGCCCACATGGAGGGGTTCAATCGCTCGCCGGGCGACGTGACCTTGCGCCGGCTGGTCGGTTTTTCCATCAGCCCCGCCCTGAAGAACGCGTTTGAACAGATTGTGGCCGCCCCGCTGATCGTGGAGGCCCTTTTTGCCGAGTGCGGCGCCGCCCGCGGGGAGGACGTGCTCGCGCGGGTGGGGTACGACGGGACCCCGGAATACCCGGCCGACGGCGTGGGGGTGGTTTTTCCCGACCGCGAACGTGAACGCGCCGCCGCGGATTGGCTGGCGGCTCACCTGACGGATGGCGACGGTCTGGCACGGGTGCGGGGCCTCTGCCTCGCCGCCTGGTCGGCCCTGATGGACCGGGATGCGGTTTTCGACACGTTGTCGGTGCCGGAGCCCCTGCCGGTCTCATTGCCGGACCACGGTCTGGAAATCGCCCTGATCGACCGGGCGTCCTCCGGGCCGGCCCAGTACCGGATGCTGGTGGACGCCGATTTTAGCCCGTGACGACGACGGGCCGAAGGGGGGAGGAACGAAGGGACCGCGACTTGCGGGGCGGCCGGTTGCCGCCCATAGTCGGGAACGGGTGATGAAACCGAGGAACGGCAGCGGAAAGCGGATTATCGGCCTTGAAACCGAATACGGGTGCCTGGTGGAGCGGGACCTCGACCTCACGCAGGTGCTGACCGAGGTGCGGAACTGGGTATTCGAGGGGGGCCGGTTCGGCATGGTCGATCTGTATGAGCGGGAGTGGGATGAGCCGGCCGGAAACGGCGGATTTCTCTTCAACGGCGGCCGCCTTTACATCGACATGGGGCACATCGAGTACTGCACGCCGGAATGTCTCAACGCCTGCGACGCGGTGCGGTACGACCGGGCCGGTGACCGGCTTCTCCAGGAAGCCGTCAAGGGGCTGGGGTACGAGGGCCGCGTCTGTTTCATCCGCAACAATGTCGATCATCACACCGGCGCCACCTTCGGGTGTCATGAAAACTTCTCCCTCGATCGCCTCGCCCCCTTCAGCGAAGCCAACATCCTTTCGCTGCTCGCCTTTCTGACGCTTCGCGTGGTTTACACCGGGGCCGGGCGGGTGGGTTCCGCCGGGGTTCGTCTCCCGGTGGGTTTCCCCGAGCAGGTCGCCGTGTTCGGGGGATTTCAGCTCAGCCAGCGGGCCGATTACGTGCAGAACGATTTCTACGAATGGGTCCAGCACAACCGGGCGATCGTCAACACCCGCGACGAACCGTTGGCCGATCCCCTCGCCTATCGGCGCCTTCACCTCCTCCACGGGGACACCAGTGTTTTTCCCGCCACGACGTTTCTCAAACTGGGGACGACCCGGCTGGTGCTCGACCTGCTGGAGGCGGACGCGCTACCCCCGGTGGTGCTGCAGGACGCGGTATCCGCATTGCGGGAAATCTCCCGGACGATCGATCCGCCCTGGCGGGTGCGGGACCATCGCGGTGGCGAGTGCGATGTCCTCGAACTGGTGCACCGGTACCGGCAGGCCGCCTGCAGGTGTTTTTCCGGGCGTGACGAAGAAACGGATATTATCCTGGCGATGTGGGAGGAGACCCTGGAGGCTTTGTCGCGCCCCGACTTTGATTCAATCTCCGGGCGGATCGACTGGGTGGGGAAACGGGAGCTGCTGGACGCGTTTCGCCGCGAGCAGGGGCTGGATTGGAGCGATCCGTGGATGCAGGCGCAGGACCTGGAGTTTCACCATATTGATCCGGCCCGGGGACTGGGTTGCGCGCTGGCCGATTGCGACGGGTATTGGGCCAGCGGGTGCGTCGAAAGTGCCATGACCGAACCCCCCGCCGGTTCGCGGGCCAGCGCCCGGAGCCGGCTCATGCGGGAAATCGCGGAATCGGGCGGCCGTTATCACTTCGACTGGGACAAGGTCTGCCTTCCCGGCGGGCGGACGCTCTGTCTGCGCGATCCCTTCGCGACCTCGGCCGGTCACCACCGGACGTCCGGGTCGACGTCCCGGTCGTAGTCAATGCCGGGCATGGCGAAGCCGAAGAGCTTGTGGAAGTCCCGCTTGTAACCCTCGATATCGCTCAAATCACGGAGGTTTTCCGTCGTCACCTGTTCCCAGAGCCGGGCGACCTCCTGCTGCACATCGTCGCGCATTTCCAGGTCGTCCAGGCGGACCCGCCCGCGGTCGTCGAAACCGAGCGCCCGATCGTTGTACATTTGGGTGGCGAGGAGCCGGTGCATCTGTTCGATGCAGTCCTCGTGGATGCCCTTTTCCTTCATTACTTTGAAGAGCAGTGAAATGTACAGGGGAACCACCGGAATGGCCGAACTGGCCTGGGAGACGACGGCCTTGTTGACCGCGACAAAAGCCCGGCCCCGGTCGATTTTCAGACGGGCGTCGAGACGGTCGGCTGTGGTGTCGAGGTCGGCCTTGGCCCGCCCGATGGTGCCGTCGCGGTAAATCGGCCAGGTCAGTTCGGGGCCGATGTACGAATAGGCGAGGGTACTGGCGCCGGGCGCGAGGACGCCCCCTTCCTGCAGGGCGTCGATCCACATTTCCCAGTCCTCCCCCCCCATCACGGCGACGGTGTTGCCGATTTCCTCTTCCGTGGCCGGTTCCAGCTCGATTTCCGTGACGGCTTCCTTGTCCGCGTCGACGGTTTTGTTGCGGAAGGTCCGGCCGATGGGTTTGAGGACGGATTTGAAGGTCTCCCCGGTCCGCGGATGGGTGCGGCGCGGGGAGGCCAGGCTGTAAATGACCAGGTCGACGGTGCCGAGGTCCTTCCTGATCGCCGCGACGGTCTGCTGTTTGATCTCGTCCGAAAACGCGTCGCCATTGATGCTTTCGGCGTAGTGCCCGTCCGCCGCGGCGGCCCGGTGGAAGGCGGCCGTGTTGTACCAGCCGGCGCTGGCCGGCCGCCCTTTTTCGGAGGGCCGTTCGAAGAACACCCCGACGGTCGCGGCGCCCGCGCCGTAGGCGGCCGAGATCCGCGAAGCGAGGCCGTAGCCGGTCGAAGCGCCGATGACCAGGACATTTCCGGGGCCGTTTTTGATGGGATCCTGTTTTTTGACGTAATCGATCTGTTCCTGAACGTGGGCCGCGCAGCCTTCGGGGTGCGCCGTGATACAGACAAATCCGCGAATCCTGGGTTTGATAACCATACCGGGTACTGTGGAAATTTGGATTCCGAGGTCGAGCTTTTAATCCCCTGCGGCCGGAACCTATTCCCCTCCGGGGTAGCCGGTCGGTGCGCCGGGCCCGACCGGCAGTCCCAGCACGAACACCAGCAGGTAGAAAAGAAGGGTCCAGCCGACCAGAAACGCGAGCGAGTATGGCAGCATGGTCGCTATGAGCGTGCCGATACCGAGTTTTCGGTCGTAGCGGCAGGCAAAGGCGAAAATGATGCCGAAGTAACTCATCATGGGCGTGATGATATTGGTGGCGGAATCGCCGATGCGGTAGGCGGCCTGAATCACCTCCGGGCTGTAGCCCACGAGCATCAGCATCGGCACGAAAATGGGTGCGGTTACCGCCCATTGGGCGCTGGCGCTTCCCAGCATGAGATTGACCAGGCCGCAGAGCAGGATGAACGGAAGGAAGACCAGGGGGTTGTCCAGGCGCATGGCGACGATGAGATCGGCACCGAGGACCGCGAGGATGGAACCGAGATTACTCCAGCCGAAGTAGGCGACAAACTGGGCGGCAAAGAAAACCAGGACGATGTAGAGTCCCATCGAACTCATGGCCGCGGCCATGGCGTCGATGACGTCGCGGTCGCTTTTCAGGGTGCCGGTGGTCCGGCCGAAAACGTACCCCGGCACCACGAAGAAAACCAGGATCATGGCCACGATGCTGCGGGTGAAGGGGGACCGGAGGAGATCCCCGGTTTCCGGGTCCCGCAGGACGCCGTAACCCGGGAGCGCTCCGAGCACCTCCTCCAGGATCCGTGGACCGGCGAGATGGACGAACAGCAGCGCCATGGCCGCGGCCGCGAGGCCGGCCCGGAGAAGCCCGCGCCGTTCGACGGGCGACAGGGGATCCATGGAGACGATATTCTCGATTCCCTCCTCCGCCCGGGAACCGTCGAACGGGCCCAGCTTGGGTTCTACGATCCGGGTCGTCACCCAGGTGCCCACCGCGGTAATCAGGAACACGCTGGCGATCATGAAGTACCAGTTGACCGCCGGGTGGACTTCGTAGGAGGGATCGATAAGGCGGGCGGCCTCCTCGGTGATGCCGGCCAGGAGGGGATCGACCGTTCCGATCAGGAGGTTGGCGCTGTATCCGCCGGAAACGCCGGCGAAAGCCGCCGCCAGCCCGGCCAGCGGATGACGTCCGAGGGAATAAAATATGGCCGCACCCATGGGTACGATGACCACGTAGCCCATCTCGCTCGCGGTATTGGACAGGACGCCGGCCAGGACGAGGGCGGCGGTGACCAGGTTCCGGGGTGCCCCGAGCACGATCGACCGGATGGCGGCGGACAGCAGCCCGCTCTTTTCCGCTACCCCGACCCCGAGGAGCGCCACCAGGACGGTGCCCAGGGGGACGAATCCCACGAAGTTGCTCACCAGGTTTTCCGTTATGCGACGGAACCCCTCCGCGTTCATGAGCGACACGGCGGAGATTTTTCCGTCGTCCGCCCGGCCGGCGAAGGTGTCCGGACGAGGATCGTCGACGGCCAGGCCGAAATGGCCCGCGATGCCGCTGATCAGAACGACCGCGAGGGCGAATACGGCGAACAGGGTCACCGGGTGAGGCAGCAGATTGCCCAGCCGTTCGACGCCGTTGAGGAAACGGTTGAACCAGCCGGACGGGGAGGGCGTACCGGCGTTAGGCTGCGCCGTCGGGTTGCGGTTTGGGCTCGGGGATCGTCTCTCGCTCATGATGGTGACTCCGTTTTCTCCGGGGCGGGCCGGGATGAGGATCGTTCGATGGGTATGGAGGGAAACTTGCCT
>PXDC01000525.1 GCA_003565135.1 Verrucomicrobiota bacterium | reverse complement strand
GCGACCGGCCGGTCGAACAGTTTTGCGAGATGGTAGATGGTGAAGGGGAAAAGGCGTCGGCGGCCCAGAAAAGAAAAGGCTTCCAGGCGGCCTCCGAAATCGACCCGGTCGCATTGGAGGCCGACGGATATTTGGCGCTCCAGCGCGGTTTTGAGCTCAAAAAGGAAATCCTCCGGCCGGTTGATCCAGAGGAAGCGCAGCCGGGGCGCGAAGGTGCGGGACATGAAATCGGTATCCAGCGAGTTGCCCACCCGGTGGCGCACAAGGGCGATGTCGCGCCCGAAATCGCTCAGCATGCAGCCCAGGAGATCGGAGTTTCCCACATGAAAGGTTCCGAACAGGGCCGGTTTCGCCGAGGTGCAAAGGTCGTGGAAGGATCCGGCGGCATCGGGGTCGGCGTAGCAAAAGTCGGGAATGATGCCCCGGCCGAGCCGGAGCTTGGCCATGAGCGTGCGGGCGAATGTATGGAAGTGCCGGTGGATGTCGCGGCGGCGGGGGGGGCGCCGGAGGACGGCGTGGAGATAATCGGATGATGCCTGGCGCTGTGCGGGCATGAGCGCCGTGGCGGCGACGGCCCCGGCGTAAAGGGCTCCATCGAGCACCGGGCGAGGAAGAAACCGGTCGCCGAAAAAGAGGAGCCGGTACCCCCAGGGGGGGCCGGGATTCCGGGCGGGTGGTGGTGAAGCGGTCACGTCCATTTCCACGAAAAACTCCCTGCCGGCCCGTTCCAGGCCAGGTCTTCGCGCGCGCGGAGGCGGCGTCCGAACTCGAGCAAGCCCGGGGTCTCGCCGTCCCGGTTTGGGTCCGGGTTACCCTCGCGGAGGCCGAGTATTGCCCGGGCGTCCCGCGGGCGGGCGGTCAGATGGAGGGCCCAGGCAAAGGAGTGCCGGGAGGCGGCGCCCAGATCCGCGAGCCAGCTCGCCGATTCCTCTCCGGCGACAACGATCACGTCCGGGCGTTCGTCTTCGCAGGCGAGGCGGAAGGCCTGTTCGAGAATTCGTTCCCCCCCGGCGATCGGGTAGAACGCGGCCACGGGTTGTTGCTTTAGGATGAGGGCCTGCTCGATTCCGCCCGGGTGGATCGAGGTTTGAAAGTGAGTGGGGCTGGGGTAGGGAAAACTCCCGAGGAAGGCCTCCAGGGCGAGGGATTCGGTGTAGGTGGTGGCGTAGATGAGGACCGTGTCGACGGTCAGCGGCATCCGCTCCAGCACGTGGTTGGCCATAATGCCGAGGGGGCTCATACGGCGCGCCTGGCGGGCGGGGAGGGCTTCTTTCAACGCGGCGAGTTGGGCGTCCCCGTTTTCCGGGTCCAGTTCGACGGAATAAGAGGCGTGCAGAAACCGTTCAGTCATAGTGAAGGAGGAGGGACGCGTGGGCGCCGCCGAACGCGTTGCTGAGAAGCAGAACGCTGTCGAAGTCGTTGGGCGAAAAGGGCGCGGTCCGCACGTTGGACGCGAAGAACGGCTCGCCGGAACCGACTGTGCCGGGAATCTCGCCGTTTTCAATCGCCTCCAGGGCGAGGGCCGTTTCGACCGCCGCACAACTTCCCAGGGTGTGACCGAGGGACCCCTTCCATGAAACCAGGGGTGCACCCGGGAACGTTTGGTCGACCGCCCGGGCCTCAAGTTTACCCGCTTCGAGGGTGCCGGTGCCGTGCCCCTTGATCCAGAACCCGTTCCGATGGGACGAGCGGGCGTGCGGCGCCAGGACGCGGTCGAAACCGGAGCCCGACGGGTCGTTGCCGGTAAAGTGGAACATCTCATTGTAGGTGTGGCTGCGGCCAAGTCGGAAGGGCGATCCTTCGCGGTCGAGGACAAAATAGGCCGCCCCGTCGCCCAGTCCGATCGATCCGTTCTCGGTGTCGCGGTAGGGAGCGGGAAACGCCTGGTTCAGGATTTTCAGGGCGTGGAAGCCGCCGGAAACAAACGGGCCGACAAAATCGAAGGCGACGACGAGGGCGCGCCGGGCGCGGCCGGTGGAGATAAACCGCGCCGCCCTTTCCATTGCCAGGTGGGCGGAAACACAGGCGTGGGAGAAAATGTAGTGGTGGGCGCCCCAACCGAGCTCGCGACACAACGCCTCCACGCATCCGTGGGGGGTCGAGAAGGGGATAAATGCCGGGTTGTGCTTCTTGCCCAGCGAGTAAAGGGCGTCGATCCCGAAGTTGGAGCTGGCGACCAGGACGGGGTGGTCACGATCGCCCCAGGGAGGGCCTTTGACGGGATCGAGAAAACCAACGAGGTCGTTCCACCACCGGGGCGGAGCGGCGTGGCGAAACGGAGCCCGGAGGGCCAGCGGGACCGGATCGCCGCCGTCGGGGCCGAGCGCGGGTGCGGGTTTCAGGGCGCATCGGCCCGCGACCAGTTCCTTCCAGGTCTCGCGGGCGTTGCCGTGCCCGGTCAAACAGTCCCGGTCATGGATAAAACAGGCCGCCGGAGCGGGCCCGGTTGTGCTGGACGGTGCGGCCATAATGGAAGCGTCAGGGCCGGGCGCGCCACATGTCAGTCCGCCCGGCCGTGCTTCCGGATATAGTCGGCCAGAATATTGACGGATTCAAGCGCTTTCCGGCTCTCCTCGCTGCTTCCGATTTTGATGCCGAACTCCTTCTCCAGTTTGAGTGCCAGTTCCAGGCCGTCGATGGAGTCGAGATCGAGACCGGCACCGAAAAGCGGCTGATCGTCACCGATCTCGGTCGGTTCGATGTCGCACAGGTTGAGGGTTTCCACAATCAACTGTTTCAGTTGAAGTTTGAGATCGTCTGCCATTGGCTAAAAGGACGCCGTGCCGGCGAGGGCGGTCAAGCTTTTAGTGGCTCCCGCCCGGGTCTCCGGCCCGGCTGCCTTTGGTACTGTTTGATGGAAATGAGAAAGGCGATGCTCCTGCTCTCCGGCGGGGGCCCGGGTGGTGGCCCGGATATAAAACGGATACCACGGGCGGTTATACCGGCGGCGATACAGGCCGGAAACGCGGATGAACCGGGCGGGAAACAGGGTTGATTACCCCGGGAAACCGCATACGGTCGCCCTATGCCGGGGGAGTTCGATTTTGACGTCATCATTATTGGTGGGGGGCCTGCCGGGGCCGCGGCGGCGGCGCGGATGGCCCGGTACGGTCGTCGCGTTGCGGTGTTCGAAGGACAGGAGTTTCCCCGGTTCAGGATCGGTGAGTCGCTGTTGCCCGACGGCAACCGGGCGTTAAAGGAAATCGGGGTATGGGAAAAAGTGGAGGCAGGCGGTTTTGTGCGCAAACCGGGGGCTGAGTTTTTTAACCAGGATGGCAGCCGGTGGGTACACAACGTCTTTGCCCACGGTTTGGGAGCCGGGCGGGAATATGCCTACCAGGTGGACCGGAGCCGGTTTGATACCCTGCTTTTGGAACACGCCGCCGAATGCGGCGCCCGTGTGTTCCAGCCGTGCCCGGTCCGGAGGGTTGACATGAAGGGACCCGGCGCATCGGTCCGGACCGTGGGCGGGGAGACGTACACCGCCCGCTTTCTGCTGGATGCGAGCGGGCGGCCGGGTTTTCTGGGCGTGCGTGACCGGTTGCCGAAAGATCCGTTGCCGTATCCGCCGAAAGTGGCGGTGTACAGTCACTTCGAAGGTGTGGCGCGCTTTCCCGGGGAACGATCGGGCAATATCGTCATCACCCGGCTGCACCGCGGATGGTGCTGGATGATTCCGCTCGACGCGAAACTGACATCCGTCGGTGTGGTCGGTTATACGTCGGACCTGAAGCGGCACGAAGGCGGCTACGAGTCCTGGTTTCGGCGGGCAATCGCGGATTCCGCCTTTTTGCGCGGGCGGATGGAGGGGGCGACTCCCCGGATGAAACTCCAGGTCACCACCGACTACACCTACCAGTACACGGCTTTCGGGGGGCGCCGTTTTCTCCTCGCGGGGGATGCGGCCTGTTTCATCGACCCGATCTTTTCGTCCGGTGTTTATTTCGCCATGGAAAGCTCGCTGGAAGCGGCCGCCATCATGGAGCGCCACTTGTCGGCGGGAAAGACGTGTCTGACATCGGCGGCGGTGAACCGGTACACCCGGGGACTCAAGGCCAGGGTCAGGGTCATGCGGCGTCTGATCGAGACGTTTTATTCGGACCGTGGTTACGATGTATTTATGTCGCCGACCAACCGTTTCGGCTTGTTTGCCGCGGTTAACAGCATCGTTGCCGGCAATACGCGCATGACCCCGGCCGTTTGGATTCGCTACCGCCTCTTTCTCGCCATTGTCCGTGCCAACGAGGTGTTCGGAATGGTCTCGGACGCCCGCGGCGATACAAAAAATACGACACCCGCGGAGGTTGTCGACGGAGAAGCGGGACCGGGTGAGTGCAGGGAGGCGCCGTCCCGCGCTGGGAAAACAGCCCGGTGAGCTCCGATCGCCGTCCGGGACTCTCCGGGAGGGGACGCAGGGCAGGGTACAGGAATCGGGCATACGTGAATGCCGCTCGGTTAAGAGGCTCCTCGTTGAAAGGTCGGGATCGCTATCGAAAAGCCTGATAAAAGACGCCTTACAGAAACCTCGATCCCGATAGCGATTTGCTCCGCCATCTCCGCTTCGCTCTGTCGATCCCGATG
>PXDC01000340.1 GCA_003565135.1 Verrucomicrobiota bacterium | reverse complement strand
GCAGGCCGAGTGAAATCTTCTGATCGTCCTTCTGAATACCCAGGACCACGGCGTCGATTTCTTCACCCACCCGGAGCATATCGCTCGGTTTGTTGACCCGTTTGGTCCAGGAGAGTTCGGTGACGTGGACCAGACCTTCGACGCCTTCCTCCAGCTCGATAAACGCGCCGTAAGGGACGAGGTTGACCACTTTGCCGCGGACCTTGTGGCCGACCGGGTATTTGTGTTCGATATTCTCCCACGGGTTTTTGGTCGTCTGCTTCAAACCGAGGGAAACCCGCTCCTTGTCGCGGTCCACTTCGATGATCATCACTTCGACCTCTTCGCCCTGCTTGAGCATCTCACTCGGGTGCGAAATGCGGCCCCAGCTCATGTCCGTAATGTGAAGCAGGCCGTCGAGACCGTCGAGATCGATGAAGGCACCGTAATCGGTGATATTCTTGACGACCCCGGTCCGAAGCTGGCCGGGATTGACATCTTCGAGCAGTTGACGGCGCTTGACCTGACGCTGCTCTTCGATCAACTCGCGGCGCGAAATCACGATGTTTTTCCGCTCCAGATTGATCTTAACGACCTTGAAATCGTAGGTCTGGCCCACGTACTGATCGAGGTTTTTCGGGGGCTGCACGTCGACCTGGGAGGCCGGGAGGAACGAATCCACACCGATACTGACGATCAAGCCGCCCTTCACCTTCGACTTGACGCGACCGGAAACCACCGCGCCCTCTTCGCACTTTGAAAGAATGTTCTCCCAGTTCTTCTTCTGCTCGGCCTTGTCGTACGAAATGACCGGGTTGCCTTCCTTGTCTTCGAGGCGTTCGAGGTAAACCTCGATTTCCTGCCCCGCCTGCAGCTCGCTGATGTCGGGAAATTCCACGGCGGGAACCACCCCTTCCGATTTTCCGCCGATATCGACGACAATTTCGCCCTGCCGGATTTCGATAATGGTTCCGGCAACGATCGTGCCTTCCTGCAGTTTATCGAATTTGCTCTCGGCGAGCAATTCACTCATTATGGAACTCATGTGATGGTGGTGGGATCGAATTCTCCGGCCGACTCCTCCTGGACTCGAAGAACCCGTGATGACGCGAAGTCAATACTTCGGGTTGTGGTTGGTATTTGAACGAAAAACCAAAAGGAGCCGCCCCTGTCCGGCGGTCGGATCAAGAGGACTGGCTTTCCGTATCCTGCAAAGTACTGAGTATCTCCGTCGATCCGGCCCCACGCAAGAAGAAAATTGGCTTCCGCTGCTCCAGCCGCTCTTCAATCCCGTCGAGAATCTGCCGGTAGAGAGCCGTGCCGCGGATGGTCTGCCGGGAAAGCGAGGGACCGGCCGCGGTATCGCGTTCTTCGATCTCGCGAATCAGCAGGCGCACCTCGGTTTCCCCGGGAATGCCGGTCCGAAGATAGAACTCCAATTCGGTCTGCCGCGTGCTTCGAAAGGCCGACTCCGACCGCAGGCGGCTCAAGGCGGTCAGGCGCCCCTCTTCCACGCTTCCGTAGCGAACCCGGAAATCCCGGTCCTCCGCTTCCTCGCGAACGGCCGCGTAAACGTCCTCCCAGGCCGCCTGGTAAATCCGGCTCTCGCCCCGTTCCCCGACGCGGTCTCGCCAGGAGGCACAGCCGGTCGCCCCGAGGGTCAGCGCCGCCATGGCCAGCAGGACCCCCCAACAAATAGCACGGTTTCCTCTTTCTTTACGTATGTTCATCGCACCGACTGCGAGCCTGAAGGCTGTTGCTGAGAAATGCAATGCAACGTTCCCAGGCCCACGACGAGGTCGACACAATCGACCCCGTAGACCGACCTGTCCGGGAAACAATGCTCCAGCACTTCCAGGGCCCGCCGGTCGCGTTCCGGTTGCCCGAAAGTCGGCACCAGAACGGCATGGTTGATCACCAGGTAGTTGGCATAGGACGCCGGTAGCCGGTCACCCCGGTAATAGATCGGTGAGGGCATCGGCAATGTCATGACGTCGAGGGGATTTCCGGCCGCGTCGCGGTAGCGCCGCAGGCGCTCCAGGTTCTCCCGCAGCGGACAAAAATCAGGATCCGCCTCGTCCTCGGAAACCGCGCACAGCACAGCCCCCGAAGGAGTAAAACGCGCAATGTCGTCGATGTGACCGTCGGTATCGTCTCCCGCGATACCCTGATCGAGCCAGAGAAAAGTCTCCGCTCCCAGGTAGTCCGCCAGCATCCTTTCGATCCTATCCCGGGACAGGTGAGGATTGCGGTTGGGATGCATCAGGCAGTTGGAGGTGGTGAGAAGCCGTCCCCGCCCGTCCACCTCCAGGGATCCTCCCTCCATGACGACCGGTACCGGGAAACGGCGCATTCCCAGGGCGTCGGCCACGCGGCGCGGCATGGCATCGTCGTCCTCAAACGGCGGGTACTTGCCACCCCAGGCATTGTATTTCCAATCGGTCAGGGCGACTTCGCCGGTGGTGTCGTTGAGGACAAAAATGGGACCGTGGTCGCGGCACCAGGCATCGTTGCTGGGGTGATCGAAGAGTTCGACCCGGTCCAACGCCGCGCCCGCCTGGCGCAAGTGCGTCCGCGCGGCATCCTGCACCGCGCCGGGACAGTTAATGCGCACCCGCTCGTGTCGGGAAACGAGGGCCGCAATCTCGGCGAACTTGGGCGGTATCCGGTCGAAAATTCCAGGCCAGGTTGATACATTCACCGGCCAGGTCAACCAAACGGCCTCCTGCGGCTCCCATTCCGCCGGCATGCGGAACCCCTCTTCTCTCGGCGTCTTCATATCAACCGGCAGCGCCCTAAGCGGTTAAATCCAAAATTAAGGCCGCTATGGAAAAATAGATCAGGAGGCCGATGGCATCCATCAGCGTGGTGATGAGCGGGCTGCTCGCCACCGCGGGATCCATGCGCAAGCGCGTGAGAGTAAAGGGAAGAATAACGCCGAAAATGTTAGCCACCATAACGATGCAAAACATACTCAACCCGACGACAAGCCCGATATCGGTTCCTCCGCGGGCGACACCGAGCAGGTAGGTCAGGAAACCGGTTGTCAAACCGAGCATGAGGCCGACAAACAACTCCTTGGCGATCGCCCGCCCCCAGAGGGCGAGACGCAGATCGCCCGTGGCGAGCGCGCGCACCATGAGGGTGGCGGATTGGGCCCCGGTGTTCCCGCCGCTGGCAATGAGGAGGGTCATAAAGACCGCCAGGACGGCGAACGTCTCCAGGTACGCCTCGTATCGCATAATGACCGCCGCCGAGAGAAGGTTGACAAAGATGAGTATGGAAAGCCAGCCGACCCGCTTGCGATAGAGAAAAGCGGGCGTGGCCAGGCTGTACGGCCGGTCCAGGGGGGCGACCGCCGCGCTCTTGTGGAAGTCCTCCGTCACCTCCTCCTCGACCACGTCGAGGACGTCGTCCACGGTGACAATCCCGAGCAGCACCCCTTCGGAATCGACCACCGGAAGCGCGTTGAGGTCGTAACGCTGGATCATCTGAACCGCGTATTCCCGGTCCTCGAACGCGGTCAGCGAAACGTACTTGTAATCCATCAACGTTTCCACCCGGGCAGCCGGATCCGCCATGATCAGGCGCCGGAGGCGGAGCGCATCCAGCAGTTTCCCGCGCTCGTCCGTCACGTACAACAGATTGAACGTCTCGCTGTCGCGCCCGGTCCTGCGGATATGGTCGATCGCCTCCTGCACTGTCATGTTCGCACGAACCGCAATGTAATCCGGTGTCATCAACCGCCCGATACTTTCCTCCGGGTACCCCAGCAACCGGCGGGCCTCTTTCAGGTCCTCCGCACTGAGGAACTTCATCATCCGCTGCGTCACCTCGGCGGGTAACTCCTCCAGTAGCGCCGTCCGGTCGTCCGGGCTCAGGTTGGCCAGGAGGTGGCGATTGTCCTCGTCCGACAGCTCTTTGACAAAGGCGTCCTGGTGGTCGGGTTCCAGGTGAGCGAAAACGTCGGCGGCCCGTTTCCGCGACAGGCTCCGGTAAAAAAGAACGCGCTCGTTCTTCTCCAGGTCCATGAGCAGATCGGCCACCTCAGGATCGGGCCAGTCCCTGACAAAAGCGGCCAGGTCGCGCCACTTGTGCTCTTCGATAAGCTTGCGGATCTGCGGCTTGGATTCCTCGATGTGACTGTTGATCATAGGCGGTCCTTTCGTTAACGGCGGGCTCGGCCGGGTCCGTTGGTCCCGTCCGTCCCGGACTCAGGCAGGACTTCAAAAAATCAACCCAGCAGCCGCTTGCCAACGAAATTTCTTTCGGCTCATTCGATATCGAACGCCATTTCCGACGGGAAATACAGGACGATGAACAGAGCCAGGGCAAACAGGTAGGCGGCAAACCAAATGAGCTTACGGCGCTTGAGAAACTCGATCAGCCAGACGATGCCGATGAGGGAGAAGAAAAACGTCGTGACAAAACTCACCGCCAGAGGTCCCCAGCCGATACGCCCGAACATGCCGTCCCGCAGGTCATCGAGCGCCAGCACACTGGAGCCAAGTATCACGGGCACCGACAGGAGAAAGGAGAACCTCACGGCGGTCTTCCGTTCGAGGCCCGAAAGAAGCGCCGCGATCAGGGTGGACCCCGCCCGCGAT
>PXDC01000338.1 GCA_003565135.1 Verrucomicrobiota bacterium | reverse complement strand
GCCCGCGCCGGGCTGCGCCCGGGCGACACCATTCAAAGCGTGGACGGCACACCCGTGGCCACCTTCACCGACGTCCAGCACGCCGTGCTCATGGGATCGGGACGGGATGCCGAGGGCAACCCTCTCGTGCGCATGCAGGTGGACCGCAACGGGGAACAGCTCGATGTGCGGCTGTACCCGATTCTCGTCGGGCGCGACCGCCTCCGCACCATCGGCGTCCAGGGCGCGCATCCGGTTGTGGTGGAGAGCCTCACGGAAGGATTTCCCGCCGAGGAGGCCGGCATACGTCCCGGGGACCGTATCGTGGAGATCGACGGGCAAAAGGTCTTTTCGCTCGGCCAAATCCAGAACCACCTGCAGGAACACGAGGGCGCCGAAGTGACCCTGACCGTGGAACGGGACGAAGGGGCGCTCACGTTCACCCTCGCCCCGCGCGAGGCCATCGTGACCCGCGACGGCGACACCCAGTACCTGCTGGGATTCCGGCGGGAACAGGTCCGCACGCTCGTCTACCGCAACCCGGTGGAGCAGGTCGACCACGCCCGCAAGCGGGTCTTTCAAATGCTGGGAAGCCTGGTCAACCCGCAGACCGACGTCGGCCTGCGGCACATGTCCGGCCCGGCCGGTATAGCCCGGATCATTCACTGGGCCGCGCAGGCGGACTTCCGCCTCGTGCTGTTCGTGATGGTTTTGATCAACGTGAATCTCGCCATTCTCAACCTTCTTCCCATCCCGGTCCTGGACGGCGGTCACATCGTATTCGCCACCATCGCAAAACTCCGCGGCAGGAGCCTCCCCCCGAATTTTGTCGCCGCCACCCAGGGGGTCTTCATGATGCTCCTGCTCGCTCTCATGCTCTACGTGACCTTCTTCGACATAGACCGATGGTGGCACGACAGCCGGGATGCCCGCGATTTCCGCGAGAACTACATCGAACCGGTGCCGGCCGACGAAGATCCCTGAAATCTTTTCCGACTCCGCATGAACGCCGAAGCTCAAACATTGGACCGGGAAAGCACCTACTGCGAATCGCGCTTCCGCTGTTACCGGCGGGCCACCCGTGTGGTTCGGGTCGGCGACATCGGCGTGGGCGGCGATCATCCCATTCGTATCCAGTCGATGACGACAAGCGACACCAGGGATGTCGCCGCCACGGTTGCGGAAGCGACCGCACTGGCCGAGGCCGGTTGCGAAATCATCCGGGTCACCGCCCCCAATGTGACCGCCGCGCGCTGCCTGCGCGAGATCCGCCGGCAGCTCCGTCAACGGAAAATCAACAATCCGCTCGTCGCCGATATCCATTTCCTGCCCGCCGCCGCCATGGAGGCCGTCGAGCACGTCGAGAAAGTACGGGTGAATCCCGGCAACTACGCCGACCGCAAAAAATTCGCCGTCCGCGAGTATTCCGATTCCCAATACAACGGGGAATTGGAGCGGCTCCACGAGGCTTTTTCACCCATCGTCCTGCGCTGCCGGGAACTCGGCCGTTCCATGCGGGTCGGGACCAACCACGGTTCCCTCTCGGATCGTATCATGAACCGCTACGGCGACACGCCCCTGGGCATGGTCGAGTCCGCTCTCGAGTTCCTGCGCATCGCCGAATCGCACGGGTTCCGCGACATAATCCTATCCATGAAAGCGAGCAACCCCAAGGTCATGATCCAGGCCTACCGGCTGCTCGTCCACCGCATGGAAAAGGAGGACATGCACTACCCGCTGCACCTCGGGGTCACGGAAGCCGGCGACGGGGAGGACGGGCGTATCAAGAGTGCGATCGGGATCGGAAGCCTTTTGGCCGACGGGCTCGGGGATACCATCCGGGTCTCCCTCACCGAGGATTCCGTGTACGAAATTCCGGTGGCCCGCGCCCTGGCGGACAAAACCATGGAGCTCTGGCGGTCGGCGCCCTCCCCGCCCCGGTCCCGCGTGACCGACTCGGTCGATCCCTTTGCCTTCAACCGCCGCGCGATCACTCCCCTCTCCCTCGGCGTGGATTGCACCATTGCCAGCGACCGCCCCCCGAGGGTTATTGCCCGCCTCCCCCGCCTTCCGGAGGCCGACGCCCTGAGGCGGGAGGTCGAGGCGGCGAACACCGCGCTGGCGGACACCCCGGTCGAAGGCGTGGAGTTCGCCACCGACGGCACCGTTTCAGCGGCGGAAACGGAAAAATCGTTGGCGGCCCTCTCCGGAAAGGTACCCGCCGTTGTCCTGCCCGTTCCCCGGGACGCCGATCCCGCCGCCCTGGAATCCATGAACCTGCCGGACGATCTCGCGGTGGTGCTCCACCGGTCCTTCCGGTCCGGTGAAGCCGAGCTGCTGGAACGGGTTCTCGAATTGACCCGCACCCGCGGATTCCACCTCGCCGCCGAGATCCATCCCGCGGCACTACCGGCTTTCGGCGACCTTCTTCGCAACGCCCCAGCCGACCGCCTCCTTTTCACCCTCTCCGCCCCGGTCGAGGGCTGTCATGCGGTGGGCAGCTACCGTTTCCTGGCGGAAATGCTCCGCGCCCAGGCACTGAGTGCCCCCATCTGGATTCAGAATACTCCCGCATTCCGCACCGGAACGAGCACCACCTTTCTCGACCGCCTCATCGACGCCAGCATCCTGACCGGCAGCCTGCTGTGCGATGGAATCGGCGACCTCGTAAGCCTGGAAACCGAAGACGACCTCGTCCGCGGCACCCGCCTCGGCTACAACGTCCTGCAGGGGGCCGGCGCGCGCATCACCAGGACCGAATTCGTGGCCTGCCCCAGTTGCGGACGCACGCTCTTCAACCTCCAGGAGACGACCCGGCGCATCCGGGAAAAGACCGGTCACCTCAAGGGCGTGAAAATCGCCGTGATGGGCTGTATCGTCAACGGACCGGGAGAGATGGCCGACGCCGACTTCGGGTACGTCGGCGGCGCCCCCGGCAAGGTCAACCTCTACGTGGGCAAGGAATGCGTCCGGTACCACGTTCCGGAGGAACAAGCCGACCAACGGCTTATCGACCTGATTCGGGAACACGGCAAATGGATCGACCCTTCTCCGCAGGGCGAACCGGACACGTCCGGATGAATCCGAAGCAAACCCCGGGCGACCAAGGAATGACTTCCTTTCCGACCCGGAAAATGGTAGGATGGCATTTCATCCGTTTTCCCGCGAAAACATCGCTTAAGATTCTGCCGCTGCCGCCAGGTGATCCAACTCTCCGCAGAGAACCGTTGCCGGAACCTCCGAACGGAACCGTTTTCCTTCTCCCGGGAGGGAGAATGCGAGTTCACGGTTTCGGTACGTCCGTGGTTCGACGATCCCTTGCCCGAACCTTCCGCCGTTTTCCGGTCGGACGAAGTTGAGGCCGTTTCCGACCGCGAGCGGGCGGAAGCTTTCTACGGGCTCGCGGTCAACTTCGAACGGCTCGGGCGGATCGAGGCCGGCGCGGACGCCTACCGCGAAGCGATTCGATTGGACCCGGCCCACGAAAAAGCCCGCGCCGGACTCGGGGCAGTTTTGACGCGGATGGGGCGTTACGGGGAGACCGAACGGCTGCCCGCGGAATCCGGGGACGAAAGCGAAAGGATAACCCCGCACGGCGATACGGACGCGCACGCCGGCCGGCCGCCCAACCCGCACGCCGGGGACATGCCGTCGCCGGACGTCACCCGCGAGACCGCCCCGGGATTGTCCGCCGCGCTGAAAACCTCCTACGAGGCGGCGGTTCCGATCCATTTCGATTACGCCGCCATGCATCTGAGCCTGGGAGCCGATTTCGAGGGCATCGGCCGCTACGCCAAGGCGCTCGAAGCCTATGAATGCGCTCGCCGACTCAACCCGCACGATCCCCGGATCCCCGCCGCTGCCGGCGATGTTTACGACCGGCTCGGGCTCTTCGCCGATGCCGTCGACGCGCTCACACAGGCCTGTCGCCTGGATCCGCACCACCGCGGATTTCACTACCGCCTCGCCCGCAACCTCGAAAACCTGGGGCGTCACGACGATGCGGCCGTCGCGTTTGAGACCGTCGTCCGGCTGCAGCCGGACGACGTCGCCGCCCATTACGGCCACGGCGTCGCCCTATTCCATGCCGGCCGGCACTCGGCCGCGGCCAAGGTGTTTCGCCGTCTCCTTCAAATCCAACCGAAATGCCCGCGGGCTCACCGCGGGCTCGGCCTGGCCTGCGCCCACTCCGGCCTCTACGCGGAAGCGGCGGAAGCCTTTGAGACGGCCCGACAATCCGACGGGGACGATGCCTGGGTCCGGAGCTGCCTGGGCGCGGTTTACCTCCGCCTCAACCGGCCGGACGAGGCCCGGGCGGAACTCGAAATCGCCGTTACCGGATCCCCTCCCTGCGCCGACGCCTGGTTCAACCTCGGCCTGGCGTACGAAGCACTGGGCAAGCCGGAAGAGTCGATAAACGCGTATCGCACCGCGCTGCGACGGGTTCCGGAGGACCCCGACGTCCTGATCAACCTGGGCGCCGTGCTGCACGAGCGGGGGTGCCACCAGGAGGCCGCGGCTACGTTGCGGAAGGCGGTGGACGAGCGACCCGACGCCTTCGAAGCCCATTATCACCTCGGTATGGCCCGGGCCCACCTGGGAGATGCCGGCGGTGCGCT
>PXDC01000326.1 GCA_003565135.1 Verrucomicrobiota bacterium | reverse complement strand
CCCATATCAAGGTGCTCGGACCCCGTGTGTGGGGCTATTCGGCGGCCCTGGTGCACCGGATCGAGCGGGCGCGCGAAGAGGGTGTCGAGGTTTTCGCCGACCAGTACCCCTATCCGGCTTCCGCCACCAGTATGGCGGCCGCGTTGATGCCCCACTGGGCGCGTGAGGGAGGCGGGTCGGCCATGCGTGCGCGGATGGAGGATCCGGAGGATCGCGAAAGAATTCGCCGCGATATTCTCGACAATCTCGATCGCCGCGGCGGCGCCGAACGGATCGGCATACGGCGTTCGGCCGGAGATACCTCGATCGAAGGCGAAAGGCTTTCCGACATCGCGGCCGCCCGGGGCCTGGAGCCGGTCGACGCCGTTCTCGAACTCCTGGCCGACGGCAGTCCCGGCATTGTTTCCTACAACATGCACGATCAGGATGTGGCTCGCCTGATGCGCCAGCCCTGGACCATGACCGCCTCCGACGGCGGACTGGTGGAGATGGGGCGCGGGGTGCCGCACCCGCGCGGCTACGGCACGTTTCCCCGCAAGCTGCGCAAGTACGCGATGGAGCAGGAGGTGGTCGACGTGGCTTTCGCCATCCGGAGCATGACCGGAATGCCGGCGCTGGTATACCGGATACGGGACCGGGGGTTCCTGCGGGAAGGAGCCTATGCCGATATCGCCGTTTACGACCGCGAGAAACTCAACGATCCCGCCACGTTTACCGATCCCCACCAGTTGGCCGAAGGCATGGTGTACGTTCTGGTCAACGGGGAGTTCGCCATCGACGACGGTGAATTCCGGGATCCCCTGAGCGGTCGTATCCTTCGACGCTAAACCGGAGCCGTCGCGTGAACCGTTTCGTAGACCGCGCCGCCGAGCAGGGTGTCGCCCCGGTAGAGGGCGAGGATTTGACCGGGTGCGAGGGCGCGCTGAGGCCGGTCGAAGACGACCCGGGCGCGTCCCGTATCCAGGGGTGAAAACGTGATGGCCTGCGCCGGGTCGAGGTAGCGCGGCCGCGCCAGGAGCCGGGTCGTTTCCCGCACGGGTTCCCCCAGGAACGAAAGGCCGCGCACGATGGTTTCGGTGGCGTAGAGGCCGGGTGACTCCGGGTGGTCAAAAGCGATGATCAAGCGATTGCGTTCGAGTTCCTTGCCCACGACGACGTAGAACGCGTTGTCCGTGTTCGAGGGAACGCCAATGCCCCGGCGCTGCCCGAGGGTGTAGAGGTGCAGGCCGCGGTGACGGCCGAGCACGTTTCCGGACGTATCAACGATTTCCCCGGGACTGTCCGGAATGTAGTGGGCGAGAAAATCCTGCATCCGGATGTTGCCGATGAAGCAGATACCCTGGCTGTCCTTTTTGCCGGCGTTGGGAAGCCGGTGCTCGCGGGCGAGGTCGCGGACCTCGGCTTTTTTCAGGTGTCCGATGGGAAATACCGCCCGCTCCAGTTGGCCCGGGCGCATCATGGCGAGGAAATAGGACTGGTCCTTGGTTTCGTCGTGCCCGCGGCGCAGGGTCAAACGCCCGGATTCGTCCCGCACCTTGCGCGCGTAATGGCCGGTGGCGACCGCATCGAATCCCTCCCGGAGGGCGTAGTCGAGGAATACGCCGAATTTGATTTCCCGGTTGCACATGACATCCGGATTGGGGGTGATGCCGCGGTTGTAGCCGTCCAGGAGGTAGTCCACGATCCGTGTCCGGTACTCCTCCATCAGGTTGACCACCCGAAACTCGATCCCGAGCGCGTCCGCCACCGCGCGGGCGTCCTCGATATCCTGGCGCCAGGGACAATCGCCGCGGATCTGTTCCTCGTCGTTGATCCAGTTCTTCATGTACGCGCCGACGACCGGCGTGCCCTGCTGCTTGAGCAGGAGTGCGGCGACGCTGCTGTCGACACCGCCCGACATGGCTACGAGTGTTCCTGGCATGGCGATTTTCCGATAACTTGGATCTTGTCTTAACGTTGATTCGGTTCCATACGGTTGCAATCCCGGACTATGAATTCTCCTTCCATGATCGAGCGCGCCTGGCTGGCTGAGCCGCGGGAACTCGCTGTGACCCTTCGCCGTGACTGGTCCGGCGACGGTGTGCCTCCGGTTGAGTTGCAGCCGGATCCCTCGCTGCTCGGGAAAGGTCGCTTGTTGAGTCCCTTTGATTACGGGCGCGAGAGCGGGTACTGCTTTTTCCGCGGTCGGTTTTATTTCGTGCTGGACCCGGAGGATTATCCCTGGCTCGACCCGGAGGCAACCCCGGTCTCCGTGGCCGGCCCGTTCAGCGGCTGGGAGCAAACCGTGTTTACCGATCGCTGGCGGCTGCAACGGCGTGAAATCGAGGGACGCCCGCTGCTCGTGCTGGAAATGGAAGTGGATGGGGCGTTCGTCGAGTCCCGCCCGCCGTTCAAGTTCGTGACCCGCAAGCACGAGTGGCTCCTGTTGCCCGAGCACGCTGCCAACCGCCAGCACGACCGCTTTGGGAACGAAAACCTCTACATCGATCCCGAGCGAACCGGACGGCACCGGTTCGGCTTCCCGCTCGATCGGCCGCTCGATCTGTCCGAGGACAACGTGCTTGTCCTGCGACGGGACGAAGGGCGGGAGGCGGTCCCGGTGTGGCCCGGTGAATGCTTCTTTGCTACGGCTTCGTCCCGGCCGCTGGGCGCCTGTGTCGAGGAAGGCCATACGCGGTTCCGGGTATTCGCCCCGCGGGCGAGAGAGCTCAAGCTGATCAGTTTCCGGAACCTGGACGAGGCGGACTCGACCGGCGCGGAGTCTATGACGCGCGCGGAAGACGGGGTCTGGGAGCTCGAAAAAAAGGGAAACCTGCACGGCTGGTATTACTGGATCCTGGCGGACGGACCGAAGAACCTTTTCAGCGCCTTCGATCCGGATTGCAGAATTGTCGATCCCTACGCGCGGGCGACGGTGAGCGCGAGGGGACCGGGTATCGTGGTCGACCCGTCCCGGCTGAAACGCCCCGCCAGTTGTTTTCGGCCCCCGCGGCGGGAAGACCTCGTGATTGCGGAGGTGCATGTGCGCGACCTGGTGGCGCACGCTCCCGGAGCTATGACGGAGGACCAGCGGATGGGTTTCGCCGGATTGCGGAAATGGGTGAAGGCAAAAAGTTTCTACCTGAAACAACTCGGCGTGAACGCGGTGGAGTTGCAGCCGGTGCAGGAGTTTGATAACGAGACCCGCGCGGACTATCACTGGGGCTACATGACCGTCAACTACTTCGCCATCGAGAGCAGCTACGGGTTGAAGCCGGAAAAAGGCTCGTCACTTTCCGAGTTCCGGGCGCTGGTCGAAGCCTTCCACGAGGCCGGCATGGCGGTGTTGCTGGATGTCGTTTACAATCACGTGGGCCAGCCCGCCCACCTGATGATGCTGGACAAGCTGTATTACCTCGAAGTCCACGACGATGGTGAACTCTCCAATTGGAGCGGGGTCGGGAATGACCTCAGGGCCGATGCGGCCATGGCGAAAAGGTTGATCCTGGATAGTCTGCGCTGGCTGGTCGAGACCTTCGACGTCGACGGGTTCCGCTTTGACCTGGCTGAGCTTATCGGCATCGATGTCCTGCGCGAAATCGAGACCGAGCTCGAACGGGTGAAGCCCGGGCTGGTACTGATCGCCGAACCCTGGAGCTTTCGCGGTCACATTGCCGATCGCCTGCGGGAAACGTCCTATTCGTATTGGAATGATGGATATAGGGAATTTGTCCTCGCCTACGTAAAGGGCGACGTCCCCGGCGACGACCTGAGACATTACCTCAAGGGATCGCCGGAGCATTGGGCGCGTTACCCCGGCCAAACGGTGAACTACACGCAGTCGCATGACGACCACGCCTGGATCGACCGGGTAACCGAGAACCCCGACGGCAATGGTATGGAGCCCACGGAAAACGATATCGCCCGCACCCACCTGATGGCGGCGATCCTGTTTTCCTCCCTGGGCGTGCCGATGATCGCCGCCGGCCAGGATTTTCTCCATTCCAAACAAGGTGTCGCGAACACCTACCAGAGGGGGGATCTCAACGCGCTTGATTACGGGCGGCTCCGCCACTACCGCCGCACCCACGACTATTTCCGGGAATGGATTCGCTTCCGCCTTTCCCGCTGGGGCGATCTCATACGCCTTTCGGAGCACCCGCCGGATTCTTACTGGTCGTTCAGCGGGGTGGAGGACAATAACGCCCTGGCCGTCGTCGTTAACGCCGACGGAAGCCGCGGTTCCGGGCGGATTCTGCTGGCGTTCAATCCCCATACCTTCGAGGTCGCGGTGCCGGTGCCCGGCGGGGAAGAAGGGCCGGCCTGGCGGAAGGCGGCGGACCGGGACCGCTTTTCGGCATCGGGGCTGCCGGATTCCCGGGGTGGCGAATTGCACGGCGGCCTGGTCGTGCTGGGACCGGTGCAATGCGGGGTGTGGCTGGCGGAGGTGTAGGCGATTTCGCTTGAAGTGAACGCTTGGCCGCGAGAACCTCGGAACGTCAACCTCAACGGAGTGTTCTATGCGACCCTACACCTGTTTTTCCCTGACCCTGGCTCTGTCGGTTCTCAGCCTTGTCGCCGTGCGCGGTGACCGGGATCCGCTGAACTACCAGATTCACGATCCCGAT
>PXDC01000263.1 GCA_003565135.1 Verrucomicrobiota bacterium | reverse complement strand
TCGGATCGCGCGCGATCTGCGCCTCGACGTCCGCCAGCCATTGCGCCCAGACCGCCGGGTTGGAATGGCAGATTTTCACGGTCCGCGCGGCGGGGAAGGGCGAATCGCCGCCACCGCGCGACCCGTCGGGTTGCAAGGCGAAATACTCGGGGTGCGTTTCGTGGAACCGCGCCCACCAGCCGCTGAAAGCATGGCCGCCCGGCACGGCCAAAGAATCGAAAAGCAGACGCTGACGGCGGAGCCAGTTTTGTCCGGCGCTCTGCGGACGAAATCCCAGCCGCGGCATGGCCTGGCGCGTGAACAGCTCCGCACGCCCCCGGATCCGGGGATGATACCGGAACGTGAAGGGATCGAACCGAAGCGTGGGCTGTTCGAGGATGTCCTCGCCGTGGCTTCCCGGCCAGAACCACCGGACGCCCAGATGCGCTTGAATGAAGGTATAAACGGCGTTGACGGTGCCGTACTCCAGTTGCACATGCTCCAAGGTGCGTCCCCGGGACAGCAATCGGACATTGCGTTCCGGATCCCAGCGGTCCCGGCCCGCGATGACCAGATGGTTCGCGTTCGCCGCGATCAGGATCTCCTCGGGATGCTGAAAGTCGAAGTCCACGTCCGGAAACAGCGCATCCAGCGCCGGCTGGTACCCGACCCAGACCGCGCTTTCCGGCAGCGGATCGGGCGTTCCGGAAATCAGGTCGGGACGCGCCCCGGTGGTCTTTTCGATGTAGTCGACCAGTTCTTCGGCCGCCATGCGGGTGAAGGGCGGCGCATCCTCGAAGATCACGATCGGCATGCGGCTTGTGCCGTCCTCGACCAGCATCAGCGTGCCGATGGATGGGGCGGCGGTCAGCAGTCCGAGCGTGGATGCGAGGCAGCGCAGGGTTCGTTGGACGCGGGTGATTTTGTGCATTTGCATGGTGTTTTTCAGGGTTATGGGTTGGGGTGTCGATATACGATGACAATCGGGGGTCCCATCAACAAAGCCATGTTGCCATGACCGCGGCGATTTAGCAATGTCCAGGATTGCTGAATTCCTTTCTGTTTTTGCTACACGCCGCTCATTTCCGGCGACTCCGGGACGCCACCTTTTACCACCGGTTTTCCAAATCGGCCGGGAAAAGGCCCAGGCCGCGAAAACCGCGCGAGTGCCCCGGACGCCGCGAAGCACTGAAGGCGTAAGGGTGTTGGTCGCAGGTCATCATCGGTCTGATCTTTTCTATCCAGAGCTGGCGGGCCCGGTCTTCCGCTTCCGTGTCCGCGCCACCGCTTGCCCTGAAACGGTCCATCAACTGTTTGACCTCGACAATCGTACGTGCATACTCCAGTCCCATACGGACAAATCCGATCCTTTGCCCGTATTTTTCCGGTTCGCCTTTGACCGCATCCAGGGCCAGATCGAGGTGGCTTTCTGCCGCATCAAAAAAATCGTCATCATAGATGTCCAGCCAGTCATAACCGCCGAACATGTTCCTTTCATTGGCAGCTTCCATCTGCGTCCAGTACGCGCGGACAGGTTCCGCGGCTTGACCGAATCCTCGTTGATAATAGTCGTTGAGGATCGCCGCGCCGTCAGCGTAAGGGTTCCAGGCCATTTGCGCAAGCATGTAGTAATGCGGTCCCTGAGTTGCCCAATGGTTCCAGACGGAATCGAAATAAAGGTTGATCACGTTGTTTTCCGCGGCCAGTTTCAGGTCATCGATGGCTCTGGTCATGGACACTCTCGGAAAGCCAATCTCCCATAGGCCGTAACCCAGGTTGGGTCGCCAGGAAAAGTTGGGAACTCTTTTTCCCCATTGCAAAAACCGTTCCCGGGCTTCAGGGTTCTCGCGGTTGTGGAAATTCGCCACGGCCGAGACGATGACATTATCATCCGGAACGGCCTCGACCGGGACCGGCCGCGCGTTTCCATAGGCGCTGATACTCACGTAAAGGTCTTTATCGGGATATCTTTCCTTCAGCATACGGGCCAGCGTGTTGGCGAAGGTTATCCTTCGATCGGTCTGCGCAACGTAGCTCTGGGCGATCCCCTGCCACCGATGCATCAACAATTCCCCATCCGGGTGATCCCAGGCTCTGCAATCCTCGCAGATGCAGAAACCGCTTGCGCCGCTATCGTTGGCGCCGGCGGCAAACACGCGACGAGTCGGATCACGTTGAAGCGCCGTTTCGGCATCCTTCAGAAATTGTTCCCAAACCGCGGGGTTGGACTTGCACAGTTTCACCGTACGGGCGGTGGGGAAGGGTGTTTCGCCTCCGCCCCGGGAGCCGTCGGGCTGCAGGGCAAAGAACTCAGGATTCGTTTCATGGAAACGCTCCCACCATCCCGCAAAAGGATGCCCGCCGGGAACTTCCAATGAATGCAGGAAGAGTCGTTGATATCGGGTCCAATTCTGGCCTGCATCGCCGGCGCTGAAGCCTTGCCGAAGCATCGAATGAAAACGAAACACGTTCATTCGGCCCTGGAACCGCGGGTGGTAGCGGTATTCAAACGGTTCGAATGCCAGGGTTTCCTGCTCGACGATATCCTCGCCCAGTGAGCCGGGCCAAAGCCATCTGACGTGCAAGTGGTCCTGCAGAAAGGTATAAACAGCGTTTGCCGTTCCGTATTCACTCTGAACGCCCTCCACTGTGCGTCCCCGCGACAGTTCAAGCACCGGGTTGTCGGGATTCCACACATCCCGGCCGGCGATGACCAGGTGGTTTTGAGTGGCCGCTATGCGTATCTCCTCCGGCTCGGTGAACTCCAGATCGATGTCCGGGAACAGTCCTTCCATCGCCGGCTGGACCCCGACCCAGACCGCGCTTTCGGGCACGGGGTCCGGCGCTCCCTCGATCAACTCCGGCCGGGCGCCGCTGATCCTTTCAATATAATCCACCAGTTCCTCGGCCGCCAACCGGGTGAACCGCGGCGCATTTTCGAACATCACCACCGGTATTCGGCTTTGGCCATTTTCCACTAAAACCAGTTGCGCGTGAGCCCAAAGGGGCAGCGCGCAGATCAATACGGCAAGCATTCGTTTCAACATTCGGTTCATGATCATCTTTTCCTTTTTACTTCACGATTAGTCTGCCAAATCGCTCCGGGACATGGTATGACCCGGTTCCGGTCGGCGAAAACGTGTATGCGGACTTCACCTCCCGTCCCGTGCCGCGCATTCGCACACGGCCGACCTGGAAAAACCAGGGGGTCGCCGCGCCGGGTTCGACTCCGGCCACATTGTGATTGGGGTCGGAATGCCCTTCGTCGGGGCTGACGACCGGAATGCGCGCCGTGACCCGCCAGGCCTCCGGCATGCGCTCCGTTTCGACCTCGGCGAGGGATTGCCAGCGGGCCCCCACCGGGCTGCCGCGATCCGAATCATAGATTGCGCCATCGGGGTTGATCTCGATCTGGTAGTAGGCATGCGTGGGCGTCTCCAGAAAAATGGCCACGCTGTCGCCATCCCAGACCTGTGGGGAGACCGACAAATTCGCCATGTCCGGCTCTTCGCAACGGATTTCGAAGATCAGGGCGTCCCCATCCCAGGTCACCGTGAAGGTGGTTTGCACCTCCGGCGTCGCGCCATCCCGGATCGCGCCCAGTGCATAGGTGGCTTGATCCGTCTGGTTTCCGGCGCGACGGGCGACGGCAACCGGTGCGTCCTTGCGAATGTCGCCGGCTTCGGCCTCCTCGGCCAACCGGGCCTCGAGCGCCTCCACGGTGGCCAGCTCGTCGAGCAGTAACTGGACGCGCTGGCCGTAAATCGATTCGCCCGCCGTTGATCGAGCCGCCAGCAGCAGCTTCACGTACCGGATCCGGTCCTCCGTCGGCACATTGCCCGGCGAACGGGCGCCCCGCCCGGCGGCGTTCTCCACCGCGCGGGCATAGGCCTCCTCGGCAAAGGCGAAGGCCGCCTGCATGTCGTCCCGCGCCGGGCCATAAAACCGGGTGAAATAATCGTCCAGCAACGCGTCCAGATCCTGCTCGGCATCCCACAGATAACGGGCCTGCGTGAACAGCCCGAGATGGTTGGCTCCGGGGTTGAGCAGTTCGCGGCGCTGGCTCTGCTCGGAGATTTCACCAAGCGAAATGCCCTTGAGCTGGCGCAAATCCATGGCCGTGGCCGTCGCCTGGATGACGGGAAAGTTGACCGTTGCGCCCATGTGGTAGCGATTGTTGTCGCCCCGGATGAGCCGGTTCGGGGCAAGCCGGTCGATCCAGCCGCGGAGTTCCCGCCGATACGCCTCCCAGTAGGCGGGCACGGTGAAGGCGGGGCGTCCGCGGTTGGCCATGATCACCGCGACATTGGGGCTGAATCGCGAAATCGACTCCGGGGGCGGCGCATAAGACGTGTACGCGCCGCCCACCACCAGACGATCCGGATGGCTTTGGTAGAGCTCCCGCGCGACCCGTTCCGTAAACCCCCAGACCAGATCCGACGGGGTTTGGACCGCGCACTTTTCGCACTGACATTGCCGGAAGCCGTCGCCGGGCCACACCGAGAATTTCGGCCAGTCGTAGTGATCGAACATGAAACGGGCATAGTTGACGGTTTCGCGTTCCAGGCCTGCCGAGGAATAACACGCCGTGCCATGACCGCGATGATGCGTGTCGCGTTCGCCGCCGCGCAGGGCGTAGAATTCAGGATGCTTTGCTTGCATTTCGTCGCGCGCATGCAC
>PXDC01000122.1 GCA_003565135.1 Verrucomicrobiota bacterium | reverse complement strand
TCGCTCAAGGCCCTTCTCTCCGAGCCCTACCTCTCGGAGGATCCGGCCCACCACGGCCTCACCCTGCACAGCATCTACCACCGTCCGAACGGTTGGGACTACATTCCCGAAGGGCGCAAGCAGCCGTGCGGCGAGTCGAGCATGTGGGGCGACTACCACGCCCGCGAACTCGCCCTCTACCTGCAGCGGGTGGCGGACGACGGAAACGATTACACGTTTTTCGCCTGAAGCCGGGGAATCGGCTTAGCCGCACTGTCAAATCAACCGAACCAGCCACCATGATCATCGCAGACCTGAATCAACTCGAAGGCCGGAGTTTCCCGGCCCGCCGCTGGACCCGCAATCTCGTGGGGGGCGCTTCGCCCATCCAGGCGACCCACTTCGCCATGGGCCTCGTGGTCCTCGAGCCCAACGGGGGCCAGGTCCCCTGGCACAACCAGGAACAGGAGGAGATCTACTTTATCGTCGAAGGTGAGGGCGAGATGTGCCTCGGGGAGGAAAAGCGCGCAATCACCTCCGGCCAGGCCGCCTACATCCCCTCAAAGGTTTTTCACCAGTTGACCAACACCGGGGACAAACCCATGACCATGATTTACTGCTACGGGCCGGCCGGCGACGTCGCCCACTGGAAGCAGGAACTCGAAGGAACCCTGCCCAAAGCGGGCGTCGACGTGCCCCCGCTTCCCGAGGGCGCCCGGCCGCAATGCACGGAAAAGCCGTGATAGCGCCGCTCCCTCGTTAGTCCGTCCCGCTGTGAACCACGAAACACCGGTTCCCGCCCACGGGCGCAACCGAAACCAACAACACACCCTTTCCATAACCGGAACCATAATCCTCCAGTATTCAAAATGAAAACACAACCTGTCGGCATCATCCTAAACGGCGTCACCGGACGCATGGGCACCAACCAGCACCTGGTCCGTTCCATTCTGTCCATCATCAAACAGGGCGGCATCAAGGTGTCGGACGATCTTGTCCTCATGCCCGATCCCATCCTCACGGGGCGCAATGAAAACAAGCTGCGCGACCTCTCCGCGCGCTACAACGTCGAGAAATACACCACCGACCTCGACCGCGCCCTGGGCGACGAAAACAACCGGATCTTCTTCGATGCATCGTCCACGCTGCACCGCGCCAGATTCGTCGAGAAAGCGGTGGCCGCGGGCAAGGCGGTCTACTGCGAAAAGCCGACAGCGGTGACCACCGACGAAGCCCTGCGCCTGGCCGAACTCTGCGAGAAGGCCGGCCTGAAAAACGGGGTGGTCCAGGATAAACTCTGGCTCCCGGGTCTGCGCAAGCTCCGCATGATCAAAGAGCAGGGTTTCTTTGGGGACATCCTGTCGGTGCGCGGAGAATTCGGATACTGGGTGTTCGAGGGTGATATCTACGACCAGCCGGCCCAACGCCCATCCTGGAATTACCGCCAGGAGGACGGCGGGGGCATTATCATCGACATGCTCTGCCACTGGCGCTACGTGATCGACAATCTCTTCGGCGACATCAAGAGCGTCTCCTGCCTCGGCGCCACCCACATCCCCACCCGCTACGACGAAAACGGCAATGCCTACCCGGCCACCGCCGACGATTCCGCCTACGCCACCTTCGAGCTGCACAACGGCATCGTTTGCCACTTCAACAGCTCCTGGAACGTGCGGGTCCGCCGGGACGATCTCCTGACCATGCAGGTCGACGGCACCAAAGGCACCGCCGTCGCCGGATTGCGCAAGTGCTGGGTTCAGGGCGCCGCCATGACCCCGAAGCCGGTGTGGAACCCCGACGTCGACCAGCCGATCAATTTCTACGACGACTGGAACGAGGTCCCCGACTCGGCGGTGTACGACAACGCTTTCAAAATCCAGTGGGAACAGTTCATCCGTCACGTCGCCCTCGACGAACCCTTCCCCTGGACCCTGCGCGAGGGCGCCAAGGGCGTCCAACTCGCCGAGGCCGGCATCCGGTCGTGGAAGGAACGGAAATGGGTTGATCTGACCGATCTTTCATCGTGAAGCATTCGCCCTCCTTCCATGGGTTACGGCCCGGCGGTTTCCGAGCGAAATAACGTCATGCCAACGCGTAAAGAAATACGAAAATGAGTAATGATAAATCAACCAGACCCGTCGCCCTGATCACCGGCGGCAGCCGCGGCATCGGGTTCGGCATCGCCGAACACCTCGCCCGCGACGGATTCGACGTGGCGATCAACGGCATGCGGGATGAATCCGCCGTGACCGACACCCTGGACAGGCTGCGGGCGCTCGGCGCCGAGGTACTTTATTGCCGCGGCGACATCGGTGATCCGGACGCCCGGGATGCCATGCTGGATCGCGTCCGCGATCATTTCGGTCGCCTCAATGTCCTGGTCAACAACGCCGGCGTGGCCCCCAAGGAGAGAAAGGACATCCTGGAAGCCTCCGAGGAGAGTTTTGCCTGGGTGGTCGGCACCAACCTGCAAGGCCCCTATTTCCTCACCCAGTCGGCCGCCGTCTGGATGATCGAACAGAAGAAGCGGGCGCCCGAAACCTTTTTCTGCATTATCAATGTCGGCTCTATTTCAGCCACCGTCGCCTCCGTCAACCGGGGCGAATACTGCGTCGCCAAGGCGGGCATCGCCATGATGACCCAGCTGTGGGCCTCCCGGCTGGGCGAGTACGACATTCCGGTCTACGAAATCCGGCCGGGTGTCACCCGCACCGACATGACCGCCGGGGTTCAGGAAAAATACGACAAGCTGATCGCCGAAGGACTCTGCGTCCAGAAGCGCTGGGGCGAACCCAAAGATTCGGGCAAGGTGGCCGCGGCCCTGGCCCGCGGCGACTTCCCCTACTCGACCGGTCAAGTGGTCATGGTCGACGGCGGACTGACCCTGCAACGGTTGTAGCGCCCGGCAACCCGGCTGTCCCCGAAACGGGCACGATCATGAAAGTCATCCACCTTCTGTTCGACTCGCTCAACCGGCACTTTCTGCCGCCCTACGGTTGCGACTGGGTTCATGCGCCCAACTTTCAGCGCCTGGCGGATCGGACGGTCACCTTCGACCGGTGTTACGTGGGCAGCATGCCCTGCGTCCCGGCGCGACGGGAATTGCACACCGGCCGCTACAACTTTCTCCACCGGAGCTGGGGACCGCTCGAACCGTTCGACGACTCCATGCCCCAACTCCTCAAGAACAGCGGCGTCCACACCCACCTCGTAACCGACCACCAGCACTACTGGGAAGACGGGGGAGCCACCTACCACAACCGCTACAGCACGTACGAATTCGTCCGCGGCCAGGAGGGCGACCGGTGGAGGGCGGAGGTCGGCGATCTCGCGAGCCTCACCCCCCGGGCCCGCCTGATCCGGCAGGACGCGATCAACCGGAAACACGCGCGCGATCACGGTGCCCACCCCCAGGAAGTGACCTTCCGCCGGGGCCTTGAATTTCTCGAAACCAACTGGCGCAAAGACAACTGGCTCCTCCAGATCGAAACCTTCGATCCTCACGAACCGTTTTTCGCCCCGGAACGTTTTCGGGAACGCTACGTCGACGAGCTCCATCGCCCGCCCACCGACTGGCCCGAGTACCGGCGGGTGAGCGAATCCCCGGAACAGGTCGACCGCATGCGGCGGGAATACGCCGCCCTGGTCGGCCTGTGTGACGAGAGCCTCGGCAAGGTCCTGGATTTCCTCGACGCGCACAACCTCTGGCACGACACCCTCCTGATTGTGAACACCGACCACGGATTCCTGCTCGGTGAGCACGGATGGTGGGCGAAATGTGTCATGCCCTTCTACCAGGAAGTCGCCCATGCCCCCATGTTCCTCTGGGATCCCCGCAACGGCCGGCGCGCCGAGCGGTCCGACGCCCTGGTGCAAATGATCGACCTGCCGCCGACCTTCCTGGAATTCTTCGGCCAACCCGTTCCGGACGACGTCCGGGGACACTCCCTGGCCAGGGCGGTCGAGGAGGGAGCGTCGTTCCGTGACGCCGCCCTCTTCGGCATGCACGCCGCTCATATCAATTGCACCGACGGCCGTTACGTCTACATGCGCGCCCCGGACGAAGCCGTTCCGGCCTACGACTATACCCTCATGCCCACCCGGATGCGGGAATTTATCGAAAGCGACAAACTCCGGGAAGCGGAACTCGCCCAACCGTTTTCCTTCACCAAGGGGTTGCCCGTCTTAAAGATTCCCGCCCGCACCCGCCTCCCCAACGGCGAAGCCGTCGACCGGACCGAAACCCTGTTGTTCGACCTGGATCGGGATCCCCGCCAGGAAAATCCCGTTTCCGATCCCCAAACCGAGGCGCGGATGCGCGACCTCATGACCCGCCTGTTGACCGAGAACGACGCCCCCCGGGAACTTTATCGCCGGTATTCGCTGGAAACGGAATCCGGTTAGTGTGAATGGCACTCGGTTAAGCCCTCCATCGGGATCGAAATCGGTATCGAAAATTCGCTGACACAATTTCTATCAATTATCCCGATCCCGATTTCGATCTCGATATTGAATAGAAAGATCGTTAACCGTGTAGCATTCCGGTTCGTGTGGTCCATCAGGCGGCCTGTAAGTGATTTGGAGGTTTCCGTCTGATCGAACGGTTCATTTGGACCGCATATGCTCCCCAAATCGGTCTCGATTTTCACGCCGGTCCTTTTCGCAGGGAGTTCGCTCCCCTCTTCGCTCTGTCGAGCTACGGAGGCCGTGCTGCGGCCTCCGTGCCGGATGCCGACACCGTGTCCCACATAGCACGACCCGTCCCTCCGAGTGCGGAAGGCAAATTGGGAAACGGCATCCCTACAAACGCTTACCGCCGGGTTGGGTTTTACAAATACGCCGAACCCCGCTACGATTCCCCGCATGCGCAAATCGATTCCGCATTCGGTCATTGGCGTGCTGTTTCTGGCAGCCCTCGCAAGCCGTGCGGCCGGGGAGGTTTCTTACGATTTTTCGCTGGAACCGGATGCCCCCGTCAGCCTCTATCCGGACTACGTGGACACTGTGGAGATTTTTATCTGCCCGAGCACGCGCCACGTAATCGACATGGAACTCATCGCCATGGGAATCCTTCGCGACCTGCGCGCCAACGCCCGCGGCGGCAGGGATGACGACCGGGGCGGACACAGCTACGAATACTTCGGTTTCTATACCCAGGGTTTTCTGAATGGTGTTCCGAAAACACCGAATACGATCCCGGACGGACTTCACGCCGAAACCGTTTTGGTCGTCGACGCCGACGACGGCGCGCCCAGTCTGAACAACTGTCCCGAGCCGGGGAACAACCACGGCGCCGCCGGATGGAACTGGGGATTTGCCGACGGGCACGTCGAATGGATAACCCGGGAAGAAACAAACGAACGGTTTGAACGGAGCTTCCACGGACGAGCCTGCCCGTAGTTTTCCGGAAGGTCGCGATCTCGGTTTCCCGGCGGGAATGAGGGAACCGAATGGCCGCAGACGGACCATGCTTGCCTTCGAAGCGAATGCCGGGCACGTTGACCCGAACGAGCGACCGACCCGCGTATCCGCGGGGAATCAACGCGTACTAACCTTCCATGTCAGTTCTCAATGAGAACCATAGCTTACAACGTTTACGCCTGTGACGGCTGGCCCCGCGAACGGACCGGATCCGGGAACGGCAAACCCGTTTCCTCCGAACTGGCGGAGGCGCTCGTTCGGCTCGACCCCGATATCGTCACTTTCTCCGAGGCGCCCGCAGAGGCAACCGTCCGCGAGATCGCCCGCCGGCTCGGACATCAGGCGGTCTTTTTCCCCAGCGGCCAGCAATGGCCGGGAGCGCTCCTGACACGGTACCCGGTCCAAACGTCGACGTTCGCCCGGGAAATCTCGAACGATCCGGCGACATTCACCAGGCACGCCGGTCGCGTCACGGTCACCGGACCTCGCGGGGAGTTGGCGGTTTACTCCGCTCATCTTCATGTGAATGACGCTCCGATTCGCGGCCGCGAAATTGCCGCCCTGCTCGCATCGGTGAGCGACGACATCGATTCGGGCCGGGCGGTGCTGCTGCAGGGCGATCTGAACCATGAACCGGCGGATCCGGAATACGGCCTGTGGCAATCCGCGGGTCTGATCGACACCTGGGCCGCCCGCGGCACCGGATCCGGTCCGACCATCAAGGCCGACGCCCCCCGGCGGAGGATCGATTACATCTGGTCGTGCGTAGCCCTCGCCCCGAGCCTCCGCGACGCCCGCGTCCTGCGCAACCGTCCTTTCGGGGCGGGCGAGGACGGCGCCGTGACACCCTATTGCCTCAGCGACCACCTTCCGGTGCTTGCGGAATTCGCATTCGACTAAAAGTCCGCCGGGCTTATCCGACAGACTTCTATGAATCGTTGCGAAAGCTCGTGCACAGAGGAAAGCGGATTTTCGCGGCGTTGCTCCTTCGCTAAAGCTACGGAGCACAGGAAAGCCGCTCCTACAAGAGAATCGGGTATAAAAACGTTTCGGAAATTTATAAAAATATTCAGATTAATAGGGACGAAAGACAGAGTACTCCCCCCATCGCGCTTTGCGCTATGGCGGACACGTGAGGTCGCTATTGGTCAGGTAAGAAGTTCTGAGGCAAGTTCCCTTTGTGGCGACGGACTTTATGTCCGGAGAATTCCCGCAGGTAAGCGGTCTCGGCTGAGCTCGCCGTAGTCCGGTCGGAACGGATCTCCCGAGGTAAACTCGGTCGCCACAAGTAGTGAGTCGAACAAATTTTCGTCGCTTCTATTTTGGATCTATCAATAATAAAAGACATGAGAATTGTTGCGATCGATTACGACGGCACCCTCGCCGACACGAACGGCGTCAAGGCCGCCTGGATCGAACGTCACCTGGGAAAACGCGTTGCTCCGTGGAGATGCAACCGCAGCGATTGCGTGCCGATCATCGGGGCGGACAACTATGCGCGGATGGGCAACGCGGTTTACGGGCGGGAGTGCACGCTGCGGACTCCCGAGGTTCCCGGGGCTCTTGAAGCGGTGCGCCTGCTGGCCAGGAGAGCCGAGCTGTTCGTCGTGACGGCCCGGGGGCCCGAAAGGATGGGATTCGCACGGGAATGGCTCGAAAACAGCGGCGTGATCCGCTGCTTCACCGGCATGCTGAGTTCGAAAGGAACGTCGAAGTCCCAAGTGTGTTCGACCCTCAACGCGGACGCGCTGGTTGACGACGATGTGCGACACCTGAGCGACGCCGGGGAACACCCGTTTCTTAAACTGCACCTGCAATACGGACGCGATGAAGAAATTCAACACGACTCGCGGATCGTCTTCTGTCAAAGCTGGGACGAGGTACTCCGGGTGCTGGCGTCGGCGCACCCGCGATCCGGGAGCCGACGGGAGCGTCCACAAGCGGACACGCCGCGCGAGAATTCTCCGCCGCGAGGTCCGTCTGATATCCTTCACTTTTCCACCTGCGTTTTCCGATCGGGAGGTGTCTAAAGGGAAACTCCCAATCCGGCGGAGCCGGTAGCAAGAGCTTGTAGGGATGCCGTTTCCCACTGCGCCCTTTCCCCCAACGCCCCGCGGGTTAAGAGGAATTTGTCGCGATGCGAGGGACACGGTACCGGCATCCGCCAGGTAGGTCGCAACAACCTCTTCCGCACTTCTTCAAAGCAAAGAGGGGAGCGACCTCCCTGCGAAAGGACCGGTTTGAAAATGGCGACCAATTTGCGCAACATTTCCGAAATAGGGACTTTATAATTTATGATCACAAGCGCAAACGAATCGCAGTCACATAAGAATTTGTGCCGAAGGCTCACCTGGGACGACCTCGACCGCGGTTACCTGGAACGACTGGTCGCGATGGCCCGCGAAGAAGACCTGGGCGGAGCGGGGTTGGCCGGCCCGCCGGTGCGTGCCGGCGACGTCACGACGGACCGGTTGATTCCCGGTGACATCGGTACGGCGCGGCTCGTCGCCCGCGAGGGTCTCCGGATCTGCGGAATCAAACTGATTGCGGTCATCCTCGATGTTTACGGACCGGAAAAAGGCGTTCAGGTGGATCCCCGCGTGCGCGACGGCGACCGGGTCGAACCGGGCGACGGGATCGCCCGCCTCCGGGGCGACCTCCGCACCCTGCTGACCGCCGAACGCGTGATCCTCAATTTCCTCCAGCATCTCTCCGGCATCGCCACCCATACCCGGCGCTATGTCGACGCGCTCGGCCCATCCCCCACTCGCCTCCTCGACACGCGGAAAACAACCCCGGGTTTCCGCATGCTGGAGAAGTACGCCGTCGCCTGCGGCGGCGGCTGGAATCACCGGCTCGGGCTCTTTGACCGGGTCATGGTCAAGGACAACCACCTCGCGGCCGGCGGCCGCGCTCTGGTCGAATCCCTTCGTCGCCTCGCCGCGGAACAGCCGGAACTCGTCATCGAAATCGAGGTCGACCGGCCGGAACAACTCCCCCTTGCCCTGGAGGCCGGACCGGATGTCATCCTTCTCGACAATTTTTCCCCGGAAGACCTGGAGGAAGCGGTTGCCGTAATCGATCATCGATGCGCCACCGAGGCAAGCGGCGGCATTCACCTCGACAACCTTCCGGAGCTCGGCCGGATCGGACTCGATTTCATCTCCTGCGGCGCGGTCACCCACCAGAGCACGTGGACGGATATCGGTTTGGACTGGGAGGCGTAACCCGGTCCCGGTGCCGCCGCGGATAAAAACGGCTCACCGGGAACCCGCCATCTCTTGGTCCCCACCACCCTCCCGAATCCAAAAGCCGCAGGTCGGTTGCCCCCGGCCCCGGCCTATGGTCTTGACGCAATGCCAACCGGGAAGCCGAACCTCCGCCCCTCCGGGAGCTTCCAGAACCAACATCGGCTCGCCGCCCGGGACCACGCATGCATCCAGCTTCCGGGCCAGTTGCGGGATCCATCGATCGAAATCGCCGTACGGCGGGTCGGCGAACACCAGGTCGGCGCGCTCATCGTCCCGCGGACGCCACGAGACGATGTCGCGGCAAAGCACATGCGCCGGGATTTCGCCACCGCCCAGGCTTCGCACCAACGCCGCCAGGTTTTCCCGCAGCACGGTCGCCGCGGACCGGCTCCGCTCGACAAAAACCCCTCCGGCGGCACCCCGGCTCAACGCCTCCAGCCCATACGCTCCCGTTCCGGCAAAAAGATCGAGAAAGCGGCACCCGCACACCCGGTCGCCCAGGCTGGAGAACACCGCTTCCCGCATGCGGTCGGTGGCGGGTCGAACCGCCCGCCCTTTGGGTGCCTTCAAGGGAATGCCGCGCGCGCTGCCTCCGGTGATTCTCATAATTTCTCGGGATGCCGTCCCCGCCGGCGATGGAACCGACGGCAATCTACCCGGTAAGAAAACCGGAAGGCAACCACCGGGACAATCCCGTTTCGGACCGGAAGGAAAATGGCTCGCCAAAGGTTGGGATTTCCCCAATCCTCTGCAGCTTTTACGTTTGCGCGACCCCGGACTCGTGGGTTCCTTTTTCCGCATCCGCCATCCATGCTACGCAGCCGGCTTCAGCTTGTCCTTTTATTCTTCCTTGCCGGGTTCGTTTTTGCGAACCCGACCGCCGCCCTGATCCCGGAACAGAACCTCTGGCCCCTGTTCGTGGGCGAGCGGCGGCACGTTGCCGACGAATTCGATCACTGGCAGGGCGCCGGACCCATCGTCTTTTCCCGTGAAAACGAGGAAGGGGGAATCCGCGGCATCCGCCCGTTCTATATCGAATTCGACGACGCCTACGACCGGGGCGATTTTCATGTCCTCTACCCGGTCTTCAATTACCGCCGCCGGCACGCCGGACATTCCTGGGACGTGCTCACCTTCCTCCGGTACGACCGCACCCACCGCACCAGCGAGGCCGCCGGCGAGGACTCGGTGGTCAACCTGCGCCTCTCACCGATCTTTTTCTACGGGCACGGCCCGCGCCCGCGGGATTCCTATTTCGGCATCTTCCCCGTCTACGGGGACGTGCACACGATCTTCGGCCAGGACCGCTTCAAGTGGATCGTGTTTCCCCTCTACGGACGCGCCGAGAAAAGCGAACGGGTCCTGACCATGGCGCCCTGGCCTTTTTTCAAAATCTACCGCGGGGAAGACGCGGGCGGCGTCGATTTTTGGCCCTTCTACGGGCGACGATGGATCGAGGATGTCTACGACCGGCGCTTCGTGCTCTGGCCTTTCGGCTACAGCGTGCGACGGGAGCTGTGGAAGGACGAACCCTTCGAGGCTTTCGGGGTTCTGCCCTTTTACTCGCGCTCCCGGTCGGAAACAGCCGAAAGCGAATCCTTCATCTGGCCCTTTTTCGGGTACACCCACAGCACCGACCCCGAATACCGGGAAATCCGTTACTTCTGGCCCCTCATGGTTCAGCGCCGCGGGGAATACCAGTACACCAACCGCATCGCCCCCTTCTACACCCGCTCCATCCGCCGCCACCGCGACCGGCAATGGATCGTCTGGCCGTTCTACCGCCATGAAAAAACCGCCAACCGCGGCCTGCTGGAGGAAAAGACCCAGTTTTTCTACTTCCTCTACTGGTCGCTGAAACAATCCGATCCCGACCGCCCGGAAGCGGCGCCCGCGCGCAAACGACACCTCTGGCCCCTGCTCAGTCACTGGGACGACGGCGCCGGGCGCCGGCAGACGCAGGTCCTGAGTCCCCTGGAAGTCTTCTTCCAGCACAACCGGGTCATCCGTCACAACTACAGTCCGCTGTTCGCCCTGTACCAGCGCGACGTCGACGAGACCGAGGATCGCTCCCGGCACTCGCTTCTCTTCCGCATGGTGACCTGGCAACGGCGGGCGGACGACTATCGGCTCAACCTCGGACCGCTCCTGACCGTGGAGAAGGAAGACGGCAGCCGGGGCGCCGAACTCCTGAAAGGCCTGGTCGGTTACGACCAGGAGGACGGATTTACGTTTTTGTGGATCGATTTTTCCCGCGATGATGATGAAATGGACCCCCATCAGGAATGAAACAAATCAATAAACTCCTGGAACATTTCGGCAGCGCGGTCATTCTGTGCCTCCGTTCCTTCGCCTACCTGCCCTCGCTGCCGCTGCAATGGCGCCGGCTGATCGAGCAGTGTTACCTGATCGGCTACACCACGTTTCCCATTGTCGCGATTCTCAGCTTCTTCATCGGAAGCGTCCTCGCCCTGCAGGCCGGGTACAGTCTGGCTCCCGTGGCGGCCCAGGATTTCATCGGATCGCTTGTCGGCCTCTCGCTGGCCCGCGAACTGGCTCCGGTCATGACCGCCATTCTGGTCGCCGGACGCGTCGGGTCGGCCATTGCGGCCGAACTCGCCACCATGAAGGTCTACCAGGAAGTCGACGCCCTCGTGACCATGAACATCCCCCCGGAGCGCATTCTGGTCATGCCGCGGCTCGTCGCGATTCTCATCATGATGCCGGTCCTCACCGTCGTCGCCAACCTGATCGGCTGGATCGGGGGCGCGATCGTCGCCCAGAACGTCGACTTTATCCAACTCGACACCCGCATCTACTTCCAGGGTATCCAGAACTTCGTCAAGTTCCGCGACATCCTCGACGGCTTGATCAAGGCCGAGATCTTCGGATTCGTCACCATCCTCGTCGCCTGCAACGTCGGCCTGCGCACCACCGGCGGTCCGCGGGAAATCGGCGGCTCCGTGACCCGCGCCGTCGTCATTTCCCTCATCCTCATCCTCGTCCTCGACTACTTCGTCACCAGCGCGCTGATGAATATCTGATCCTTTCCGACCCTGACCCGGATATGCCGCCCGAAACCAAAGAACCGAAACGGACCTCCATCGGCCTGAAGATCGAAAACTTCACCAAGAGCTACGACTCGGTCGAGGTGTTGCGCAATGTCTCGCTCGACGTCCAACCCGGCGAGATATTCGTCATCATGGGCCCCAGCGGCTCGGGCAAGAGCGTTCTCCTCAAACATGTGGCCGGCCTGGAGATCCCGACCAACGGCCGGATCATGATCGACGGAAAGGACATCGCCCACCCGAAAACCCGCAGCCAGCTCCACATGGCACTGGTTTTCCAGGCCGGCGCCCTGTTCAATTCCATGAGTGTCTTCGACAACCTCGCGCTCTTCCCGCGGGAACACCGGCTCTACGACAAGAAGGTCCTGAACGAAAAGGTGATGACAGCGCTCCAAACCCTTTCCCTGGAGGACGCGGCCGGGAAATTCCCCTCCCAGCTGAGCGGCGGCATGCGCAAACGGGTGGCGATCGCCCGCGCCCTGGTCATGGAGCCGGAGTGGATCCTCTACGACGAACCCACCTCCGAACTCGACCCCACCATGGGAGCAACCATCACCGAAATCATCGCCGACCTGCGGGAGGAGTTCGGCGTGACCAGCCTGGTCGTCTCCCACGACCGCGACCTCGCCTTGACGATCGCCGACCGGGTCGCGATCCTGATGCACGGGGATCTGCTCGAGCTCGACACCCCGGAAAACATAAAAAAGTCGGAAAACCCGAAGGTTAAGGATTTCCTGAATCCCGTTATCGACATCAAGAACCCTCGTTTCAAACGGAAAGATTGATCAAACGCCATGAGCCACACCTTGAATACCGCCCGTGTCGGGCTTTTTTTCCTCCTCGGCGTCGTCCTGATATGGATCGTTTACCAGTCTCTGGGCGACGGCACCTTCTTCCGCGAGGAAGGGTACGAGATCACGGCCCAATTCGACGATCTCAAGCAGCTCAAGGTGGGTGACGAGGTGCGCATGGCCGGCGTCAAGATCGGCACCGTGACCCGGACCCGGTTGATCCGCGGCCGGGGGGAAGCCGTTTTGACCATCGATCCGGCAGTGCGGATCCCCGAGGACTCGATCGCCATCGTGGCCATGTCGGGGCTTCTCGGGAACAACTTCCTCGCCATCCAGGTGGGCCAAAGCGACGCCGACCTGGAGGAAGAGGCCTCCATTGCCACCCGCTCCACTCCCGATTTCAACGATGCCTTTGCCCAGATCGGCGAAATGACCGATCGGGTGGAGGACTTTTTTGATGATATGGGACGGGTCATGGGCGAGATCACCGGCGACGACGAAACCGGCGGCTTGATTCGCAACCTGAACAAACTGGTCACGGAGAATCGCGAAAATCTCAACGAAACCCTGGCCAATATTCGAACCATCACCGATACCCTGGTTCAGGGAGAAGGAACGCTGGGCAAACTGATCAACGATGACGAAGCCTATCAATCCCTCATGAATATCGGGCGCAGCATCGAAGCGACCACCGACGAAGCCACCCTCCTGGTCAAGGACCTGCGCGAAATCGTGGACCAGGTCAAGAGCGGCGAAGGCACGATCGGCACCCTCCTGTACGACGACGAAACGGCGGCTGAAATTCGCAAAATCGCCCGCAACCTGGGCGAGGTTTCCGAGCAGCTCGCCTCCGGGGAGGGCACCCTGGGCAAACTCCTGGCCGACGACACCCTCTACAAGGACCTGCAGGCCCTCATGCAGAAAGCCGAACGCACCATCGACGGCCTCGGCGACCAGGGCCCCATCACCGCGGTCGGTATCACCGCCAACGCCCTCTTTTAGGCCGAATCCTCAAAGCGACCGCAGGGCGTCGCGGAGGGGGTTATCGCCGTCGATGAGGACAAATTCCTTCCCGATGGTATTGGGTTCGTCCAGGGAGGCGACGAGAGCGGCGGCCAGGTTGTCCCGTGAGGTCTGATACTCACCCGAAGGCTCCCAGCCGACCGGGCCCACGGCGACTTTTTCCGTCCCGGGATCATCGGTCAAGCCGGCGGGACAGACAATCGTCCACTGAAGCCGCTCCTCCATCACCTCGTGCCCGGTCCGCAGGAACCGGTCGGCCAGGCCCTTGGCGCGGTGGTAGTGTTTGATGCGGGACTCGCTTTCCGGGTCCGCCCGGAAGGAGGAGAGCATGACGTAGCGGGAGGCGCCGTTGACCGCGGCCGCCACCATGGAACGGATGGCCCCGAGGTAATCGACCAGCACCGTTTTGTCCTTCCCGGTACGCGATCCCGATCCGGCGGCAAAGATGACCGCATCGCACCCGCGCACGGCGTGGTCGACGGGGTACTCGAGGTCGCCGAGAACCGTGGGCACCCCCATGGCGTCGAACACCGCCCGTTGCTCCGGTGTGCGGATCATGGCCAGGGGATCGTGCGGGCCGTCTTTGAGCCGGCGTACGACCCGCTGTCCTGTATTTCCGTTTGCTCCGATAACCAGTACGTTCATGGTGGAGACAAACCTTAACCCGGCGCGCCGTCACGGAGCAATCCCGAATCCTCCGGCACCCTTCGTCAACGGCTCCCCTCCCCCCGGCCGGCACCGTCGGAGCCGGCAAACACGCGGTTCGTCATTCGTCCCAGCACCCGGGTCACCGGCTTGAATCCCAGGACCAGGGTCAGGACGATAATAATCACCAGGGTCAGCGAAATGGGACGGGTTAAAAACGGAATCAACTCCCCGTCGGTCAGGTTCAGGCTGCGACGCAGGTTGCGGTCGAGGATGGGACCGAGGACCACCCCCAGGACCAGGGGAGCCATGGGGTATTTCATCTCCCGCAGGATGAATCCCAGCACGCCAAAACCGAGCATCACCCAGATGTCGAAGACCCGGCTGGCCACCGCGAAGGCGCCGACCGTGCAGAGGACAAAAATGATCGGCATGAGCTTCTGGCTGGGGATGCGCAGGACGTGAACCAGCGGCTTGGTCAGCAGCAACCCGTAGAGCAGGATGGCCAGGCTGGCGAACAGGATCATGGCGACGATCTCGAACACGAGGCCCGGGTTGCTCGTCATGATCAACGGCCCCGGGTTCACTCCGTGGATAAAGAGCGCCGCCAGCAGGACGGCGGCCGGCGCGGAACCCGGTATCGCCAGCGTCAATACAGGGATGATCGAACCCGGCACCGAGGCACTGTTCCCGGTTTCCGCCGCCATCAGCCCCTCGACCGAGCCCTTGCCGTATTTTTCGCGCTCCTTACTGAACCCCTTGGCCGTCGCATAAGACGCCCACGCCCCCATATCCTCCCCGACGCCGGGAATGATCCCGGTAAAGGTTCCCATGATACCCGACCGGATGATCGTCTTCCAATGCTGGAGCACCTCGCGCACCTTTGGCACCACCGAATCCGCCACGTTCTTGGTCACCTTGATCGCGGGCGATTTCATCACCGTCAGGATCTCGGCAAATCCGAAGACCCCCACCAGCACGGGCAGGAGACCGAATCCCCCGCGCAGATCGGGGTTACCAAAACTGAACCGTTCGTGGGCATGCATGGGATCCTCGCCCACCATGGCCACGCTCAAACCGATAAAGCCGGCGATCCATCCCTTGATGGGATCGTCCGCGGCGGTCAGGCGACCGGAGATGACGATGCCGAAAATCGCCAGCCAGAAGAACTCGAACGATCCGAAGTCGAGGGCGAATTCGGCCAGCATGGGAGCAAAGAACGCCAGGCAGACCATCCCGATGAGCGTGCCGAGGACCGACCCGGCGGTGGCGATGCCCATGGCTTTGGCCACATTGCCGGAACGGGCCAGCGGAAACCCGTCCAACGATGTGGCGGCACTGGCGGGCGTGCCGGGTATGTTGAGGAGGATGGCGCTTCGGCTCCCGCCGTAAATCGCCCCGACGTACATGCAAATGAGGATGAGGATGGCGTCGTTTGAGGACATCCCCAGCGTCAGGGTTGTCAAAAGCGTCAGGCCGAGGGTCGCGGTCAACCCCGGGAGCATACCGACGCAGATGCCCAGCAGCGTGGCCCAAAACACGTGCAGGATGGCGGGCGAGGTCAGAATGCTGACAATTCCCTGGAGCAAATACTGTATTCCTTCGGGCATAATCGTTTAGGGCAGTCGGATGCGGAACACCTCCTGGAAAACAAACATCACCCCGATCGAGACCACGGCGGCCAGCAACGCGGCGGCCACCCCCGTCTTGACCCGCAGACCCGCCGTTTCCCCGAAGGCACGGATAAAAACGGCGTCGATCCGCCGCACAAGCGCGTACCGGTTCCCGTCGCCCGCCGGCTGGTTCCATTCGAAGATGAGGACAAAAAGAAAGAGGAACACAAAGGTCGCCCATGCAAAGGGCACGCGACCGACCAGGCCCGCGGCGTACCCCAGGGTCAGTGCCAGCGTGAGCATCAGTTTGCCGGCGGCCCCTCCCGATTCACTCCCCGGCGACGCGTCACCCTCACCGCGGAGGCGCCATCCCCCCTTGGCCGCAGCCCGCGCCAACAGGACCAATCCCAGGACCAGCACAATCACCCCGAGGACCCCCGGCACCATTCCGGGAACCGTGTACGGACTGATGTCGCGGTGTTCGAGGCGCGCCATTCGCCACGACTCCACCGCCAGGAAGAGCCCCAGCCCGGAAAAAGCCGCGCCGCTGACCAGGTCGAGCCGCGGCATGGGAGGGGACGGGACCGTCCCGCCGCCTTCCGTATCGTTCGGGGAATCGCTCGCCATGAGGATCGGTTTACTCCGGACGCGGTATTCCGAGCTCCTCCGGCGAAACCTCCGCCTGCCCGGAATCGTAGAGAATCCAGGCGTCGCTTTTCACCTTTTCCCAAACCCGCTCCCGGGCGTCCTCCCCGAAATACGGCGTGGGCAGAGCCCCCTGCTGTCGCGCGTAGCGCCGGAGTTCCTCGGAGTTGACGATTTTGTCCTCCCAGATCGCCTCCATGGTCTCAACCACCTCGTCCGGAACCCCCTTGCGCACCCAGATGCCGAAATAATTCGTGGCGTATTTCAGGTCCGGCAGCCAATCGTAAATAGAGGGAATCTCACCGTAACCGTCGATTTCCAAAGGGGTGTCCGAAAGCGCCGCCAACGGACGGAGGCGTCCGCCGCGAATCATTTCCACCTGCTCGGTCGCCAGCTGCGGGGTGACCTGGGTTTCGCCCGAAACGGTGGAGATCACCGCCGGATTGCCACCCTCGTAGCTCACGTGACGGTAATCGACGCCCGCCTCCTGGCTGATCAAATCGATGGCGTTGTGACCGCTGGAGGCGGCGCCGGCCGTCGCGACCGAAATACGCGGATCCTCCTCCATGGCTTCGAGGAGGTCGCCGAAATCCTCGTAGGGCGAATCCGGGTGCACACTCACCACGGCGACGTTGGCCACGGTGAGGAAAAGATGCCAGTCATCCAGATCCGTATCGAGAAGGCCGAGCACCGGGTAGGTGCCGAGACTCGCGGCGGCGCCGGCGGTCCAGGTGTATCCGTCCGGGTCCGCCTGGAGGGCGTTGCGGGTGCCGATCGAGCCGGAAGCGCCGGGCTGGTTGATGATCACCACAGTCTGGCCCAGGGCCTGTTCCAGCTCCCTCGCGGCCACCCGGGTGACCTGGTCGGTCGATCCCCCCGCGGCCCAGGGGACAATGATATTCACCGCCCGCTCGGGCTTCCAGGAATAGGGGTAGTCTTCCTCGACGCGTTCGCAGCCGAACAGAAGGACCAGGGCAGTGGCCATTAAAAGAGAAGTAGATCGTTTCATATCAGGGATTTATTGAATTCAAATCCGGTGAGCGAGGACCGCGAACGCCCGTGGTCGGAACGCTCCCGGGCATCCGCCAACCGGGATCGAACCCCAACTATGCCGCCCGCTTCTTCCGTAGGTCAAGATTTTTGACCGCGCCCGGATCCCCCGCCCCCGGGGCCCGTCGCGGGCACCGGCAACGTTTTGATCGCGGAGATGTGGCATAAGGTGATAACCTCCCCATGCCAACAGATCTATGAACTCAAAATTTCTTCCTTTCACATGCCTCACGCTGTGCCTCGCAGCCGCCGCGCCGGCGGCGGAGAAACTCGAATACGCGGTCGAAATCGATCCCCGGGGATTCGCCCGCGAACACATCCCGATGACCGCGGACCTGCCCCTGCCCGCCTCGCACCGCGGGATCGACCGCTTGACCTGTAACATTATCGGCCCGGACGGCGCGCGCCACGATTGGCGGACCCAGGTCGAACGGGTGGAGACGGGAGACGATGTCCTGGCGCGGGTCCACTGGATTCAGCCGGAACTGAAAAAAGGCGAGCGAAGGACCTACCGGTTTATTATCAGCGCGGCCGGTGACTCCGGAAACGAAACCGCTTTCCGCTTCGAAGACGGCGACGGCTACCGGGAGCTGCACTTCGGAGAACAGCCCGTCTACCGCCACGTGCACGGCTACTCCGCCGAACGGCACGAAGCCACGTTCAAAAGCTTTCACCACCTCCACCACTTCGGCGGCGAGGGATTTATCACCAAAGGGCCGGGCGGCCTCTATTCCCATCACCGGGGGATATTTCTCGGCTGGAACCAGGTGCGCGTCCTGGAACAGGAGTGGGATTTCTGGCAGAGCCCGAACGGCGAAACCCAACGGCACCGCGCCTACGCGCCGGAACGGGAACAGACGGGACCCGTTTTCGGGCGCGCCGCCTCGCACACCGACTGGAAAGATCCCGACGGCAACGTCATCGTCTCCGACCTGCGCGAAATCACCGCCTGGTGGATCGACGAGAACACACGCATCGTCGACGTCACCCTCGAACTGAACGCGGTGGCGGGACCGGTTCACCTCGGCGGTGACGCCCATCACGCGGGTTTCCAATTCCGCGCCGCGCAGGTCGTCGCCGACAACCAGGAGACCTCCGCCTACGCCCGTCCGGAATCCGCCGAGGCCCGGCCCGACGAAATCTGGGCCGAGTCCCCGTGGATCGGCGGCCTCTTCACCGTCAAGGGCCACCGCTACAGCATCCTCCTGGGAGACCACCCGCAGAATCCCCGGCCGACTTATTTTTCGACCCGTAAATACGGGCGATTCGGCGCCTTCTTTACCGCCGACCTGGAACCGGACGAGCCGCTGGTCCTGCGCTACCGGATCCTGGTGAAGCGGGCCGGCCGGACCGAGGACACCTCGCGGGAGTTCTTTGCCCGAAT
>PXDC01000353.1 GCA_003565135.1 Verrucomicrobiota bacterium | reverse complement strand
GGAACCGTCAGAAAATGGAAATTCAGCGTCTGAAAGAGGCGCTGTCCCGCATCGACCGGGGCCAGTTCGGAACCTGCCGCCTGTGCCGGAAGGAGATCGCGGAGGAGCGCCTCGAATACCAGCCGGACGCTCAGGTTTGCGTGCATTGCGCCGGCGGCCGTTAGCCGGAAATGTTTTTTTGCCCAAAAGGGGCTTGCGTCGGGTTGGGTATCGCGTCTTTATTGGCGGTTTAGATCGACAGTTCGGGCCGTGGCGCAGCCTGGTAGCGCGCTTGCATGGGGTGCAAGAGGTCGAGAGTTCGAATCTCTCCGGCCCGATTCTTTTTCCGGGGCAAACCAGGAGCCCCGGTTTGCCGGTGGCGGTTATCGCCGGACGCAGGTATGGGTTCCAAGTTCGAGTCTGACAGTTTCCGGCGTTGGTTTTGGGTGTGGGCGCTGATCGCGGTTATCACCGCCGCGAGCGCGGCCCCCGCCGCGCCGGTGGCGCCGGATGCCACCCGCCTTATTCCCCATTTCGACAAGGTCGTGCATTTTTTTGTTTTCGGATTGTTGGCGACCCTGGCGTTGCGGGCGTTTTCCCCGGCTTCCCGGCGCTGGCTGGGGGCGGCGGTGGCGATCGCTTTGACATCCGCGTTCGGGCTGGCCGACGAGTTTCACCAGAGCACCAATCCGGTCCGGCACTTTTCCTGGTTCGACTGGGTGGCCGACACGGTGGGCGGCCTGGTGGCGGTCGGGGCCTACCTGGGCTGGCCGGCCTACCGCCGGACCCTGGAATGGCCCCTGTTTCGTGCGGACCGCGAGACGCGGGAGATCGCGGCGGAATGCGACGGAACGCATGGCGCCGCCGCTTTCGAGGCTAAAAGGCGTTGACCTTCGCGGGGGGGCGCCCGTGAATGAATCCGCCCATGAATCGACGGGAGAACGAAGAAAAAATGGCGTGGCTGCGGGCGGAGATCCGGCGTCACGACGACCTTTATTTCCGCCGGGCCGAACCCGAAATCAGCGACCGCGAGTACGATCGGCTTAAGCGCGAGCTCGCGGACCTGGAGTCGCGCCACCCGGATTTCGTGCCCGAGGACACGCCCACGCGGCAGGTGGGAGACGATCGCCAGGAGGCGTTCGCGACCTACCGGCACCGGCAGCCCATGCAGAGCCTGGACAATACCTACAGCGAGGAGGAACTGCGGGAGTTTTTCCACCGGCTTGTGCGCCTTTTCGACCGGGAGGATTTGGATTTTGTGGTGGAACCCAAAATCGACGGGGTTGCGGTATGCCTGACGTTTGAAAAGGGAAAACTCGTCCGTGCCGCCACGCGGGGCAATGGGTTTGAAGGCGATGACATCACGCGGAACGTAAAAACGATTCGCGATTTGCCGCACCGGCTGGCGGGGGACCGCCACCCGGATGTGGTCGAGATCCGGGGCGAAATTTTTATGACCAACGACGCGTTTCAGCGGATCAACCGCGAGCGGGAGGAGGACGGGCTGCCTCCTTACGCCAATCCCCGCAACCTCACAGCCGGAACCGTAAAACTCCTCGATCCGAAAGAGGTGTCGCGGCGGCGTCTGCGGCTTGTCCTCCACGGGCTCGGCCATTGCGAACCCCGGTTTTTCGACCGCTTGAGCGCGTTTCATGAGACGCTGGGCCGGTGGAAATTGCCGCGGGTGGAACGGTACCGGGTGGCCCGGGGAATCGACGAAGTCTGGTCGGCCGTGCAGGAACTCGACCGGTTGCGCCACGACTTTGCCTACGCCACCGATGGGGCGGTGGTGAAGCTCGACTCGATCGCCCGGCAGGAAGAGGCCGGGAGCACGTCGAAGGCGCCCCGCTGGGCCATCGCCTACAAATTTTCGGCCGAGCAGGCGGAAACCGTGGTGGCGTCGATTGCCCTGCAGGTGGGGCGCACCGGAGCCCTCACCCCGGTGGCTCATCTCGAACCGGTGCAGTTGGCCGGAACCACCGTTTCCCGGGCCACCCTGCACAACAAGGATGAGATCCAACGCAAGGACGTCCGGGTAAACGACACCGTCATCGTGGAGAAAGCCGGTGACATTATTCCCGCGGTGGTCGAGGTGGTGCTCGCGAAACGTCCCCCGGGAAGCGAACCCTACCGGTTTCCGGAAGCATGTCCGGTGTGCCGCTCCGAAGTGATCCGCCTTCCGGGAGAGGCGGCCGTTCGTTGTCCCAACCTCAGTTGTCCCGCCCAGGTGCGCCGGCGGTTGCGGCATTTCGCCTCGCGCCCCTGCATGGACATCGAGGGATTGGGCGAGGCGGTGGTGGATCAATTGGTGGAACGCGGTTTGGTGGAGCGGATTACCGATCTTTACGACCTGACGCCCGACCAGCTCGTGCAGTTGGACAAATTCGCCGAGAAGGCGTCGCAGAACCTGGTCGGGGCGATCGACCGGAGCCGGGATCGGGAGCTCTGGCGCCTGATTCACGGCCTCGGCATCCAGCACATCGGGTTGGCCGCGTCCAAGGACCTGGCGGCCGCCTTTGGCGATCTCGACCGACTGGCGGAGGCGACCGAGGAAGAACTGGCTGCAATCGACGGGATAGGGGAGATTACGGCGCGCAGCATCGCCGCTTACTTTTCGGAGGAGCGCAACCGCGAACTCGTGCGGGCCCTCCGGGAACACGGCGTACGCACGAGAGACGAGGGCGCCGCGGCACGGCGGGAAGGCCGTCTGTCGGGCAAGGTATTCGTCCTCACCGGCGCGCTGCCGGCGCTGACCCGGCAGCAGGCCACCGAATGGATCGAGGTCGCCGGCGGCCGGGTCAGCAGCAGCGTGAGCAAGAAGACCGATTACGTCCTCGCCGGCGAGGAGGCCGGCTCCAAGCTCGACAAGGCGCGCAAGCTGGGGGTCCGCGTAATCGACGAGACCGCGTTCCGGGCGCTGCTCGAACGGTGACCCGTACCGGGGTCAACCGGATCAGAAGCCCTGTTTCTGCAGTTGGCGGCTGAGCTCGTGCTGGAAGGCTTCGAGGTCCTCCTGGCTCGGTTTGTAGCCGGCTTCGGCCCCTTCCAGCATAAGGCGGCCGGTCTGATCCAGGGCCCAGGACGTGGTCTTGCCGTCGCTGAAAGTCACCTTGCCGCTGACCACGGCTCCCGGCTTGGTCACGCGGTCGACTTCGACCGACACGCCGTCCTGCCCGGCCGGCTCCAGATCGGCGAACCCGCTCTCGTCCGTTTTCGGCTCCCGGGAACCGGGGGCGGGCGGCGCGTTCAAATCGTCATGCGGCGACGGTTTCGGCTGGGTCTCGGGTATTTCCAGGTCGAGGTCGTCGATCAGGAAACGCAGATCAAGGTAGGTCAGGGCCAGCTTGTATTCCTCGGTCAGTTTCTGCTGAATCTGTGAAAGGTTCAGGCCCTGCGAGAGCCATCCCCTGATCTTTTCCTTCTGCTCGTCTGTCAGGTCCATATTCACACGGATTATCGGTGAAAAACAAAACGCTGGCCAGACTAAATGAGCCCGTCAGGCGTTTTTGCTCAACTGGGATTTCAGGTACTCCACGTTGGTGCGGATGGACTCCTCCTGGTCCATCATGTTCTCCACCGTTTTGCAGGCGTACATGACGGTGCCGTGATCGCGCCCGCCGAATGCCTCGCCGATCTCCTGCAACGAATTTTTTGTCAGGATGCGCGACAGGTACATGGCGATCTGCCGGGGAAAGGCGATGTTGTTCGGCCGGCGTTTGCTCACCATGTCGGAGAGCCGGAGTTCGTAGAAATCGACCACCCGTTTCTGGATCATTTCGATCGTGATCTGGTTCTGCGCCTCCTCCTGAAGAATGTCGCCGAGGAGCTGTTGAACAGAATCGAGGTCCAACGTCTGCCCGGTGAGGCCCGAATAGCTGGCCACCTTGATGAGGGAACCCTCCAGCCGCCGGATGTTCCGGGTGATGCGCTTGGCGATGAAGTTGATAATCTCGTCCGAGACCCGGAACTGGAGGTTTTTCGCCTTGTTGCGCAAAATGGCGAGCCGGGTTTCGAGATCCGGGGCCTGGATGTCGGTGACCAGGCCCCACTGAAAACGGGAAACCAGGCGGTTTTCGAGTTTCTCGATCTCGCTGGCCGGCCGGTCGCTGGTGAGCACGATCTGCTTCTGCGATTCAAAAAGCTCGTTAAAGGTATGAAAGAACTCCTCCTGGATCCGCTCCTTGCCGCTGAGAAAGTGAATGTCGTCGATGAGGAGGATGTCGACGTGCCGGTAGCGTTTGCGGAACCGGGTCAGGGTGTTTTCCTGGATGGCGGTGATGAATTCGTTGGTGAACTTTTCCGAGGAAACGTAGGCGATCCGGGCGGACGCGTTCTGTCGGGTAACCTGGTGCCCGACCGCCTGCATGAGGTGGGTTTTGCCCAGCCCGGTGTCACCGTAGAGGAAAAGCGGGTTGTAGGCCTGGGCGGGAGCCTGGCACACGGCGATGCAGGCCGCGTGGGCCAGCTGGTTGTTGGACCCGACGACGTAGTTCTCAAACGAGTTTCTCGGATTGAGCAGGTGCGGGTGCGGGCTGCCCGAACCATGGCCGGAGCCCGAGCCGTTTCCGTTCGTCCGGGGGGCGGCGGTCGAGGGCTTTTTTCGCGGGCTCGCCTTGAGGGCGTCGGCGTCGCCGGACGGCCGGGACGATGTGGACGGCGCGCCGCGTTTGAAGCTGAGGGAGATCGGCCGGCCGGC
>PXDC01000004.1 GCA_003565135.1 Verrucomicrobiota bacterium | reverse complement strand
TTGCCGTCAGGAACGAACGCAACCCCCCTGAAATCCGACGCCGATTCCGCCCCGCCTCTCCGGCACCCGCCCCATTATCCATTGGCAACCCCATAATCATTCAAAAAAACGAACTCTGGCCCCATCAACGACAAACCTCAACAACACCGGTACGTCTCGCGGAATTCAGGTACGATTCGGCCCCCGCCAGAAGACATTCCCCGCAGAGGTCCGGGGATCGGGAATATCCCCGCGCGACCGGCGTTCGACATGGGTATCGTAAAAAAGGAAGTTCGCTCCGTCATTGTGGGGAAAAATCCCCCGCTGCAGGTAATTGGAGCTCAGGATCCGCCAATCCCACGCCTCCACCACCGCCACGGTCTGCGACGAGGTGTCGATTTCATCCAGGATGACCGGGGAGCCGGCATTGCTGCCCGGCGACGCCAACGCGTTCATGGCATAGGAATAAGGAAACCCGGCCCGTGAGCGGCCATAAAAAACATTGTCCGGAGCACCCGAACCCCAGGCAAAACTGGTCGGGCAATGAAAGATGTTTTCGATCTCCGACGTCGTGCGGTGGTAATTGGCCGGGACATTGTAGGATTGCCGGGTATACCCCACATACTGCCAGAGCTTGAAGTGGAAGGTCACATCCAGCCCCTGCGGATTCCCCGGTTCCCAGTCATTCAGAGCGGCGGGACCCCGACCGTCGTTTTCATTCGCGTGCACCAGAAACGCCTGGCCGATCTGGCGCAGGTTCGAGGTACACTGGGCGGCGCGCGCACTGTCCCGCACCGAACTGACTACCGGAATAAGGATGGCGGCCAGGATGCCGATAATAGCGATTACCGTGAGGAGCTCGATCAAGGTGAAGCCCGTCGCTCCACGTAAAATAGGAAGCCGTTGAAAGGTAACTCTGTTTTTCATAGCTTTGATTCGCAGCTGGGATCAGCCGCATTGATATGGTTCTGGCGAGGCCGGGCGAGACCCGCAAACGCGAAGGTTCGCTTCATCCGGGATATCTATTCCCAATACTAATAAAATATATTCGCAGTCCTCGTTTTGCGCAATGGGATTCCAGAGGCGGCTGCGCAGGAAACTGTGTACTTTTTCCGCCATACGGATCGCGGATCGGTGCTCGTCGCCCCTTTCCTCATTCCGCCCCCCAATGCCACAAGGTCCCTCCGCGCGTTATCCCGACGACGCCGCGCTTCCCATCCAACGCAACGATCCTGACCACGGGCGTTTCGAGAGCAAAGCGTCCCAGCAGGTTGCCGTCGTCAGCCAGTTTCCAGACGTTGCCGTCCGAGGTTCCCGCCCACACCGCGCCATCGGCCACGGCGAGGCTTTCGATCCGGTCGGAAAGACTCTTCCGCCAGCGGATCGCGCCTCGGTCGTCAAGTGCGTACACCTGAAACGCCCCGGTCCCGACAAAAATCTCCGCACCTCCCGGGTCGTCACCCGTTTCCACCGCGATATCCCGAATCATCCCCGCCAGACGCAACGTCCACGAACCGGCCCGATCGCCGGCGCGCCGCAGTTCGAACCAGCCATCGGCGGAGCCGGCCAGCGAGGCCGCAGCCTCCTCGCCGGGAAAGACCACCGCCTTGACCGCCGTCCAGTTCCAGCCGGTGGATTGTGTGATGCTGGTCATGCCGTCACCTTCCTGCTTCTGCAGGTTCCGCCATTCCATGCCGGCCAGGATCTTATCCTGCCCGTCGCCGTCAAAATCCCCGGCGGCAATGGCATTGACACCGCGGTGGTACCCCTCGGCCCGCCAGACGATCTCGCCCGACGCATCCAACCGGTAAATATCCAGATATCCGGACCCCACCGCAAGTTCGTCCCGTCCATCCGGTCCCCGGGCCACCGCCAGGCACGCGATGCCCGGCGCCCGCTCCCGCGGCACCGGCAAATCCCGCCGCCAAAGCAGGTCGCCGTTCGCATTCAGCACCGCCACACTCCGGTCCCAAAGGGCGGCCGCCACCGCACCCGCGCCGGCGGCATCAAAGGGTTGCAGCGCATTGACCCGCGTCCCCATGTCCGCCTCCCAGAGCCGGGCCCCGTCCAATCCGAAACCGGCAACAACGCCGTCCTCCCTCCCCACGACAAGGGTTTCATTCCCGGTAGCCGCCTTCTCAACGAGCACCATTGCGGTGACCCCCGCTCCGGCCGAAGCCACTTTTCGGCCCGCGGGTGCCGCGGCCGCCACGTCCTCCGGTCGAACGGGCGGCGTCCCGGCGCTGGAAAGAATCCCTTCGGCCGCGGCGCGCAGCGCCTCCTGGAAACGGGCCTCGGCCAGCAAAGATTCCAGCTCTTCCGGTCCCACCGGTTGGCCGTTGAGAACACCCCCGGACCGCGGAGCGTTTGCCGACCAGCGAACCGCGCCGCTCTCCCATTCGATTTCCAGGGAAACCGCCTCATCCAGGGCCAGATCCCACTGGCCCACCCGCAATGTTTCCAGTCCGGCAAATACGCTGCCCTCCGTTCCGATAAAGAACAGCTCACCCTCAACTTCGAGCGCCCGATGAATGATCCCGTCCCGACCTGCCAGTTCGCGGCCGTGGCCCGTATCCACCCAGACATTCGTACCCCAGAGCCTGCCCCCGCGGACCTCCGAAATCCCCTCTCCCTCCCGGGCCGCGAGAAGGTTGACGAACCGGACCCGCTCGCCGGCCTGCCAGTCGCCGGAACGGATCTGGCGCATCTTCGCCATCGCCGGTTCTCCGTCCACGAAATAGGGGTAGTTCCCCCAACTCCGGTCGGCGTGGGCGGGGCGCGATTCCGCGCGCAGGGTGCTGTCGTCGAGATTGGCGATGACGAATTCCGCGTCCTCCTGGACCACCCGCAGGTTGCGACCGTCCAGTTCCCACCGTCCGATGACCGGCCAATAATTCTGCAATACGAATTCTCCCTCCTCCAGGATCTCCACGTCGTCCCAGACCAGGAAGTAATCCCCCTTACGCCAGAAAATATTGCGGTGCCAGTCCGTCCCGGCGTACCCGCGTTTTGTCGTGCGGGTAAGTGCCATCCCTGAAAAATCCTCCATCACTCCCAGCTCCGCCAGGTACGGCTTTTTTGCATACGTGCCGTCGCGCACGATCATCAGGCCGTTCTGGTAGTTTTCCGACTTTTCGGTGTAACTGCGACCGCACAGCCAGAGCCGCCCCGCCGCCGCCAGCGACGCGATGGCGTTCCCGTCGGAGTGCTCGTGGATCGCCCCGTTCACCCCGTCCAGCATCATGTATTGGTCGTCTTTTTCCCACCCCTCCCGCCAGGCCAGCTTGAAGAAGCTCTTCTCAAAGGGCACGTTCAACTCCCCGGCACGCGGATGCGATCCGTGGTACATCCGCGAGTGCGGATTGAGGATGTCCCGGTAGTACGCCTCGTCCAGGGGGAATTTTTCCACCGTGCGCGGCTTCTCCGGAAGTTCTCCCTTCATCGGACTGTTGAACATGTAGAGCGGGCGGGTGAGATCGCGCGTGCTGATGCCCGAGTCATTGTTCGCCACTTTCTCGATCACCCCGAGAAAAAACGGGTCCCCGCTGTAGTGCGCCGCCGCCCGCAGGATCGCCGAATGCCCCCAGTAAAGCACGCTGGCATGCGCGAAGGGCGTTCCATCCCCCACCTGCGTGTTGCCGCCCAAACTGTCCACGAACATGGCGTGCAGGCGCGCGATCTCGATCACCCGCTCCATCAGGTCCTCGTCGCCCGTCGCGGCCGCGTAGCGGAGAAAGTTGAGCGGCACGTGAAAAAAATAGTCCGGCACGTCGTCCTTACCCATGATCGACCCGGCCCGGTCGAAGAGCTTTTCCACCAGGTCCCCCCAGGCCGCCTCGTCCTCGAAACCGGGAAAGTAGGTCGAAAAGTACTCCAGGCCCAGGAACACCCCGAACGCCGAAAAAGTGTACTTGTTGCGGCGCAATTCCGGAATCACCCCCCGATCGTAGTTGGCCGCAAACGCTTTCAGGTACGATTCGTTCACATCCCACTCCACCGTCAGGTAATAGGCGCTCGCGATCGAGGCCCGTTCCGCTTCGGTGAACAACGGCGAGGGTTCCAGCAGCCGCCAGGGCGAGTAGAGCAGCCGGCTCCACCCATGGAGCCGGCCCGGCGGCATGGTTTCCATACCGTTGGCGTACTCGGCAAAGGCCACGATCAGGTCCCGGAAAGGCTCGCGGTACCGCTCGTCGCCCGTGTAGGCGTACTGCTCGCCGAGCCAGCTCGTATCCCGCAGGATGTTGAAGAGGTCGCCGTAGTCGACCCCCCCGCCGCCGGTCAAGGTCTCCAGGTTGCGTTCATACCGCCGCAGAGCGCGTTCGGCGTGAACCACAATCGGCTGGATCGCGGGATCGGTTTCCGACCGGATCCCCCAGGAAATCCGCCCCTCTTCCGGGTCCAGCAACGCCTCCAGCGCGGCCACCGCCTTCAGCGCGCCGGCCTCGTCGGAAGAGCCAACCACGATGGCGTTACGCGCATGGCCGAAGGGGTCGCAAACCGGCTGCAACAGGTACCCCCCGTCCCCCGGATACAGCGCGTCGGCCGGGGTCAGACGTTTCCCGTACAGGGTCTCCACCAGGGGATTATCCGCAAAATTCCCGAAGAGCAGCAGGTGCCGCTCCCACAGGTCCGTATCCGTCAGACCCTCCGTTCGGATCTCCGGACGCGGGCCGCCCGCTTCCTCGATCGCCCCCGCCGCCGCCTCCATCGCCGCCCGGTATTCCGGGGCTCCCGC
>PXDC01000358.1 GCA_003565135.1 Verrucomicrobiota bacterium | reverse complement strand
GGCTCCCGGCGGGTAGGAGGCCCGCATATTCGCTTCCATGTCCCCGGCGGTCAAACGAAGCCACCGAGCTCCGGGGTCCGGATCGCTCCCCGCCATCACCTCGCGCACCTCGCTCGCGGAAAGCACCCGCCCGTAGAGACGAACATCCTCCAGGCGGCCGGACAGGACACTGTCACCCGGAGATTTCGCACCGGCGACCACGGGGGCCTCGCGCACGGGCATCGCGCCGGCCGCCGCGGTTTGATCGACGGGTTCGCCATCGACGTAGAGACGGATCTCACGGCCGTCGTACGTCCCGAAAAAGTGGGTCCAGGAATCGACTTCAGGCAGGGGGCCGCCGGCGTAGGTGTAACTTCCGGGCGCGTACTCCACCAGCATGCGGATTTCGCCGCCGAAAAGGTAAAGCGTGAACAACTCTCCCCGTTCGCCCCGGTTAACAAAAACCTGCGGACTATGCCGGGATTCCAGCCAAACCCACGCGCCCACCGAGAACGTCTCCAGCTTCGACCACCGGGAATCCTCCAGCACAACCGCCTGGCTGATTCCGTCAAAAACGGCTCCGTCACCGGGCGGGCTCGCCGCGCCGGCGAAACCGGGCGACAGGAAGAACAGGACTCCCGGGAGAATTTTTTTATAAAAACGTCGATTCATTTCGATCCGCCCCACTCCGGCAGGGCGAGGTTCAACCTCCGAAAAACGGACGCGTGAGTTGTTGTTAAGAGCTTTTCGTCGTAGGTCATTCGTCCGATCTCTAAGTTATACTCCCCGTCGCCACGTTTTCGGATTGCTTCGTAGCGAGGGGGGTTATCCCCCGATTCTCCGGGGCCCCGGATCTCCCGGGATAAACCCGGTCGCCACAACCACGGGAGTGCCACTGTTTTCGAAAAACGGGATGACGGAGAGTATAGTTCGCGGCAACACCACCGGTCCAGGGCCGGCCCGGCGTCGATAAGGATCCGGAGGTTGCCACTTCCCGAAAGCACATTCAAAGCCGTCCCTTCCGCTTCGTACAAGGAAAATTTAAATTCCGGCACGTAACGGAAACCGGCAAAGGTGTCGGAAGGAACCGGCCGTTCCGGGAGACGGGGCGGCCCGGCCGACAGCCCTTTCCCGGCGCGATCGCGGGATTTGATCCGGGCCGGCCGGGCGCGGCGAGGCCCGCCGCTCAGCGGATACGTTCCGGTTCGATCCATTCGGCGTCGTCGTCCTCGATCTCAAAGGGAAGCTTGTACACCTCGCCATCCCGGGTGCCGAAATAAAAACGTGACGGCGACATTTCGCGACCGTGACCGTCGGCCCAGAACGCGTAAAAGTCAGGATGCGCGTTCCGCGGGCGCCGGGGATAGGTATGATTGTATTCGGAATCCTCAGTCAGGTCCGCCACTTTTTCCCAGGACTCCCCCTGATCCGAGGAGACCCACATGGCCATTTCCCCGCCGGTGTTGTAGGGCTGAGGACCCGGTTCCGTTGTCCCGATCACCCGCCAGGTGTCCCCGGACTCGATGTAGAGCGAGGCAAAATCGTAGTTGTTGTCGGCGGGGGCCACCGGGTGGCTTTCCCACTCGGACCCGTTCCAGCGCGCGACGACAAAAGTCCGCGGATCGTTTTCCGGTCCGGACTGCCATCCCGGCGTAGTCAGGTAAAGGATCACCGGGTGGCCCTCGTCCGTGTACTGAATATCCTTGAGGTAAATAATCCACCCGCGCGACTCGTACTCCACGGCCAGGGCGGGGTTGTCCGGTTCGTCGAGGGGAAGATCCAGCTCCTCGCCCTGAACGTTGCGCCAGGTTCGGCCGCCGTCCGGGGTTTCCATGTAGTAGAGATTGGTGCGGTAGTTGAGTCCGCGGCCCAGCGGGCTGCCCTGGGGGGGGTGGTAGTTGAAGGCGGTGCCGATGGTCGACCCGTTGGGCCAGGAAATCTGGTAGTGGCCGTGGGCGATGTTGGAAAGCATCTTCGGCTCGCTCCATTCCTTCCCGTCCTCGCTGGTCATAAGGAAAAGGAACCGTCCCCCGGCGTAGCGGGTGTGCAGGAACACGAAACCGAATTCATCCAGGTACCAGGGCTGGGAATAGGAGTAGTTCGTGGTCTTGATGTTTTGGAAAGCGTCGATGGAGTACGGTTCCTCGGAACGGTGAATGTAGGAGGGGCGGCCCGTTCCGTGGGCATTCGAAAAGATCCAGATGTGACCGTCGCGGTCGATCGCCATGGTCGGGTTGTCATGGGCGTCGGTGGTGTGCTTGTCGAGAAGGATGCGGGGACGGGCCACCTTTCCGGTCTCATGGTCATAAACACTCACCATGTGAAGCAGGCGACGGCGGTCTTTGCGGGTTCCTCCGTAAGTGAAGAATGTTTTGTTGACCTCCTCCGCGTAGACGGCGATGGGGATGTGCTGCTGCGGGTAAGTGCCCAGACCTCCCGAATACTTGTGGAGTCCATCGTCGCGGCGCTGATTCAGGTACCAGATTCCGCGAAAACCGTCGGTGGTCGGAATGCTTCCGACCGCAAACGGCATTGCCGGTTCGCCGTTCGCCATGTCGGGCACATCGGTGCGCATTTGCTCTTCCAGGTCGGCGGCGGCAAAACGGAGGACCCGGTCCGGCGCCGCCGGCTCACGGCCGGAAACCACCTGCCGCAGTTCGTCCGGGGACAACGCCCGCCGGTACACCCTCACATCCTCCAACCGCCCATCGACCACATTCATGAGCGGTCCGGTGGAGCCGATAAAAAGGAGATCCTGGCGCACGGGAATCCGCCCCGAGGCGGCGGTTGAATCGACCCGCTCGCCATTGACGTACAAGGTGATGGTCTCACCGTCATAGGTCCCGGCATAATGGGTCCAGGTGCCCGCTTCCGGCGGTTCGGTTGACGCGTGCCGGTAACTTCCGTCGTCGTGCTCCACCAGCATCCGGACATGGTCGCCAAACAGGTAGAGCGTGAAAAGTTCGCCCCGGGCTCCCCGGTTGAGAAACGTCTGGGTTCCCGCCGCCTCGTCGAGTTTGACCCAAACCGCCAGGGTAACGGCGTCCATGTCGGCATCGTCCTCCAGGTCCACCCGGACATGGGTCATCAACCCGTCAAAGGAAGCGCCCTCGCCCCCCGGGTTTCGCGGCGTTTCCGCATTGATCGCACACGCGCACCAGAAGACGGCCAGGAGCGCGGCACCGAAGGCGCGCCCGAGCCGCCGGGATGTGGCCCCGGCGAATTCAGTCCGATTAAAGACATTAGTTTGATTCACGTTTCGACTGCTGGTCATCATATTAATTAAGAATATCAAAAGTTTCTAACATATTTGTTCAACGTTATTGGACCCAAGCGGTACTAAAGGGGATTGTGCTGCCTGAACAACGGCAACGCCGAACCCTTCCGCCAACGGAGAACTTCCTCCGGATTGGCGAAAGGGCACGCCCCGCTCGCAAATCATCCTAATTCGTTCCCACAGTCCGGACCCGGTAAAAGCGCCGATCCGATTGGGGATCGGGATCGTTGACCTCCATGACCCCTCCATCACCGGATACGCTGGTGAGCACCGTCCATTCGCCGGATTCAAGCGAATCGGTGTATTCCACCTCATATTCGTATCCCAGGTAGGTATCGAACGCGACCGAAAACGCGCCTGGCAACGATGTCAACTGGCGGATTACGGTAAGGGGGAGTTGATCCGGCCCGTAGAATCGCTGTCCGAGTACCCTGAGGTTGTCGATGTCGGCGTACTCGCCTTCGGGACCGCTCGCCGCGTTGAACCGGACCGTCTCGATCGAGTTCGTCTCGGGATCGAAAGTTCGGCGGAACGGGAGCTTTTCCCCGATCAACTCACCGTCCACGAACAAATCGAACGTATTCGAATAGGGGCCCGACAGGTAATTGACCAAGCGATAGTGATGCCATTCGTCACCGGGCTCGAAAAGGGGAATCCAGTTACTGCCGTCATAGAATGTAAACTGGTCGGCCACGGTTCCCCACCCGATAAAACTGTACTGGGTGCCGCTTCCCACCGAGGGCGCAAGCGCCAGGTCAAGCGTCCGGTCGGCGGCCGTCGAGACCCGGACGTCCATTTCCACAATGAGAATCCCCCTGCTGATGGGCGGGAAGTACAGCCAATCGCGCTGAGTGCCGCCCATCTGGTGACGTCGGAGCACCTTATTATAGGGCTCCTCGACTTCGACGATCTCTGAGGGATCGCTGGAGTGCGGTTGCCATCCGGCGATGCGATCCTCGAATTCCTGTAAGTCGCCCAGGGGATAATAAGTATCGCCTTCAAAACCCCGGGAATTGTAAATGCTAAACGGCCCCCTGAGCACCGGCGTGCCGAGCACTGTAAAGAATGCCGTAGTGGTTGCTTCATCATTCGTTACGACAATGTCGATATTATTCCCCGGCTCGATTCCCGTATAGGAAACAAACCAGCGGTTCTCGTCGCCTTCGATGGTGAGGCCTCCGGTCACATTCTGACCGTCGCGAAAGAGCTGAATTCCCGATTGCGGCGTCCCGATCGGGCCGGTTACTTCAAATTCCAGCGTTTCCCCCTCGGCTACCGGCGCGTCGATATCCGGCGAGGTTACCGTGATCGAGGGTTGCGGGCGCCAGACGGGAGCTCGTCCGTATTCGTAAATGCCGAAATTATCCACGTCATTGACTCCGTGAATCAGGCGGGCGCCGACCTCACCGGCGTCAAGGAAGTTCGAGCTCGGTCCGGAAGCGATGGTGTAACTCATGCGAAAATCCGGTGCCGCCATGTCATTCTGGGAGGCGTGGGCGCTCAGGGTCACCTCGATTTCAGTGCCGACATTGCGCACATCCAGGCGCATGTGGCACCACTCGTCGACCGGTATACCCGAGGGTTCGGTCTCGTCGAATTGAAGGTCGCCTGCATTGCCCCCGGAATCGATGCCGGAGGCAGTCCAGACCCGCATGCGGGCTCGATCGGTGAGCATGACTCGAATGGATTCGTCGGTCTCCCGATTCGCACGAACGATGAAACCCAGGCTCCGGCTTCCCCGGTGGTCGAAGGTCACGGTGAAATCCTGGAACGCCTGGGTGCCGACTTCGCCGTCGGTGTCGTAGATAAAATTGGTATTGCCCGAGTTCTGGGCGAATCCGCCGCGCCCGATTCCGCGATCCCAGTCCGGATTGTACGACATCGAGCCGTCCTCCACCACGAATGTTTCGGTCAGGTCCGTCTCTTCGTCGAACTCGACCATATCGATCAGCGGAATCGGTTCGGGCGGAACTTCCGTGCGGAACTCGATTACCCGGGTCGTGACATAATCGCCGGCGGCCACCTCGAGCTCCGCCTCGTAATCGGTTTCATCTTCCAGACCGGAATAGTGAATACTGCGGTGATTCGGATCGCCGGAAATATCCAATTCCCCGGAAATATCGGAGCCGTTGAGGACCACCGAAACGTCTCCTTCATCGATCGCCGCAGTGGAGATCGCGTCAAATCCGAAGCCATCCTCGAACCGATGATAAAGCGCGCCGTTGCGGGGATTCAGATTGACCAATTCCGGATACGGCAGTGTCTCCGGGGCGGTGCCATAGTCATAAACGGCAAAATTGTCGATACGTGTACCGACTCCAATCATGCGAAAGCCGATCTCTCCGTCAGCCAGGTAAGGCGCCGAATTCTCTTCACTGAACGTGTACGTATGCTCGGCCACCAGTGTGGTTTCGTCAAAGCGAGTCTGCGAATCGTATCCCCGGAAAACCAATTCCACCTGGCTTCCGACATTGCGAACGCTCAGCCGCAAGTGCGACCAGTCATTGCGCAGGGCCGCATCCGTCTCGTCATATACCAGTTCGCCGGAGTCGTGCTCGTTGACCGGAGCCCCGTACCATACGCGAAACCGATTTCCATTAGTGACCAGAGTTCGGATGCTGTCGTTGCGGTTGGCATGGCCCCGCACAATGAATCCGACGCTGTGCGTGGCCTGATGGTCCACGGCAATGGTGACGTCGCCGAAGGTCTGGGTCCCTGCGCTGTTGTCCGTGTCGTAAACAATGTTGGTGGTTTCGCCTACTTCCGGCGGAATCTCCACGAACCCGCCGCGGCCGATGCCGCCGTCATCCGCGTCGTTGTGGGCAACACTGAGCCCCGGAAACCCGGTGGCGAAGGAGAAGTTGTTCATGAAGTCGGTTTCGGTCTCGAACTCGTTGAGCGGAACGAGTTCTTCCGCCGCAGCGGTTCCGGCAAAACCGGTCAACGCGGCGGCCAGGGCAAAAAGCCGGCATTTCGGGAGCATGGGAATACGTTTCATAATGAATCAGGGGGTTAGGATATAATAGAGGAGGAGTGAAGGGTTAAGGCTGAGGGGAGTGGGCGACGGAAAACCGCAGGCTTCCGGACCGCAACGGATTAAAGCTCGTCCAGTTCTTCGTACAACCGCATGAGGATGCCACCGGACACGCCGGAACTGATCCGGCTGGTAAGCGGGCCCGGAGGCGTCCAGCGAACGGACCCGTCACCGAACAGGCGATTGAAGCCACTGTCGTCGTGCACCGGACCGATCCGGGCCCCGGAAATGCCGCCGCCCTGGAAGTTTTTCACCCCGACAAAGTCGCTGTAGATCACCGCGTGCGAGACCTCGATCGGCCCGAGCGTGGGCCGGTCAATGCGATCGGTCAGCTTCCAGTTTACCGGGTTGTCATTGGAAACATAACGGGCCGCAAAAGAAGAACGTTCCCGCCGGCCGTCGGCCATGATATTGTTTTGCGAATGGTAACTCAGCGCCTCCTGCGGGTCGACGTCGCGGGTGGGACAAAACAGCAACTCGTCATTGTCGATGTAATCGTAATGCAGCAGCCACCCGAGGTTACGCGGCGTATCCCCGCCCCAGATCCAATAGGTGGTGAAAGCCGAGGCACTTCGGTGAACCGGGGGAAGATTTTCGTCATTGTCCGCGGCATACATGTGAACGCCGATCCCCACCTGCCGGAGGTTGCTCGCGCAAACCGATTTGCGCGCGGATTCGCGCACCGCGCTGACCACCGGGATGAGGATCGCGGCCAGGATGCCGATGATAGCGATAACGGTCAGCAATTCGATCAGGGTGAAGCCTTTCCGAGCGCCGGGTTGAGGCTTTCGGGAGTAAGGGGGGACTAGAAGTAAACACATAATTAACAATCTACCCCATGGCTTGACACGGGCAAAGGGATTGTTTATGCAACTGGTTGCATGAAACCCGTTCCCAGTTTGCAGGAAATCGCCGAGGCCGCCGGGGTGTCGCGGGCAACGGTGTCGCGGGCCCTGCGCAACAGCAGCCTGATTTCCGAAGCGACCCGCACGCGGGTGTGCGACACGGCCACGCGGCTCGGTTACCGTCCGGACCCGTTGGTGGCCACGTTGATGGCACGGCTGCGCGAGGGTCGTCCTCGGGGTGAACAGCCCGTTATCGGTTATGTCACGAGTCATCCCCCGGAACAGGACTGGCGGCGAACCGCGTATTTCGTGCGCCTGTTCCGGGGTGCCGAAGAACGCTGCCGGAGTCTTGGATTCCGGCTCCAGGAATTTTCGCTGCCGGCTGTTGGAAGCCCCTCGCTCCTGGCCAGGATTCTCCGCACCCGGAACGTCAACGGCCTGATCTTCGCCCCCATGCCCACGCCCGGAACCCGCCTCGAATTTCCGTGGGACGATTTTGCCGTCGCCGCACTCGGCACCACCCTCGATCAGCCGGGATTGCACCGGGTCCGGGCCAATTATTTTCAGGTCATGACGCTCGCCTGCACCCGCCTGCGGGAATACGGTTACCAGCGAATCGGATTCATCGCGCGCGAACACATGGACCGACGGGGGAGCCACCGCTGGCGCGCGGCCTTCCTCCTCGACCAGGACCTGCACGGGGACATCGACCCGCGTGCCATGGAGCTGGTTTCCGACAACGAGGTCAAGCGCACCGCCTTCCAGCAGTGGGCGCAGGAATACCGGCCCGAGGCGGTCATCGTGACCCGCAACATCGCTTACAACTGGATCGAGGAAATGGGATTGACGGTACCCGAAGACATCGCCCTGGCCTATACCGGCATCGGCGGCGGCCACTCGATTCTCTCAGGCGTCGACCAGCGCCTGGAGGCGGTCGGCGCGCACGCCGTGAACCTGGTGGTGGAGCAGTTTCACCACAACGAACGGGGCCTCCATCCCGACCCGAAAACCGTGGTCCTCGACGGCGTTTGGGTCGACGGCAAAACCGCCCCGCCGCGCCCGGCGCCAACCCGGAAAAACCGCCGAAAATCGAACGTAAAATGACCTACCGGCCGTGCATGGGGATCGGCTCGGCGTAGTCGTCCTCCATATTGTAGGGAAGCTTCCAATACCGGGTGCCGTCGGCGTTTCCAAAGTAGAGGCGCGACTCGCTGTACCGTTCGGCATGTCCGTCCGCCCAGAACGTATAAAAAGGATCGCGGGCCGGCTTCGGCCGGCGGGAAAAACCGTGATTGAACTCGCTGTCGCGGGTCACGTCACGCTCCCTGGACCACGTTTCGCCCTGGTCCCGGCTCACCCATAAGGCGATCTCACCACCGGTTCCCCAACGCTGCGGCCCCGCCTCTGTGGGACCGATAATCCGCCAGACCTCGTCCTCGATGTACAGCGCGCCGAAGTCGTAGTTGTGGGTCGACGTGGTCACCACGTGACTCACCCATTCGTCGCCGGTCCACCGGGTGACAACCCACTCCCGCGGGTCGTTTTCGGGCCCCGGTTGGTGGTGGCGCGCCCGGACATAGAGAAGCACGGGATGGCCGTCGTGATCGAAATTGAGATCGACCGTGTACATCAGACGCTCCTGCGACGCGTAGTCGACCACCCGTGCCGGATTGTCCTCCGTTTCCAGCGGCAGGTCGACGGGAGTGCCGTCCGCCAAAGTCCAGGTTTGGCCGAAATCGGTGGTCTGGACGTAATAAACATCGGTGCGCCGGTCCACGCTCCCCGGATGCCGGTTGAAGAACGTCCCGATGGTGTTTCCGTGCTGCGCGCTCACCTGGTAGTGGCCGCGAATCCCCGCCAGTTTGCGATCCTCGCTCCATTCCCGTCCGTCCCCGCTGGTCGCCCAGTACAATTCGCGTCCCCGGGTGTACTTGGTGAACAGATGAAAGTACCCTTCGCCCTCGACGTATTTCGGCTGCGGATACGTAAACTCGGCCTCCCGGATGAACTCGAACTCCGAGACGTCGTAAGGGCGGACGGACCGGTAAATGGATCCGTTCCGGCGCCGGGAGCGGCCGGCGACATACACCCAGACGTGGCCGTCGCCATCGATCATCATGCTCGGATTGTCATGGGCGTCCATCACCCCGCGACGATCGTGTACGACCGTGGGCCGGGGCACCCGGTGATTCTCGTGATCGTAATACGAAGCCATGGCCTGCAGGTGGCGTCGCCCCTGCACGGAGCCGCCGTAGACAAAAAACGTTTTATCCACCTCCGGGGCGTAGACGGCCATGGGCCGGTGGTTGGCGGTGTAGGTTCCCAGGCCGCCGGAATACTTGGCGCCGTGTTCGGAGAACTGACGCAGCGTGTACCAGATCCCCCGGTATCCGTCGGACGGGTACGAAGGCTGTCCCGGCAGCGGTCCCGGTTTGGATATATCCTCCGGAGAATCGAAGGCCAGCGGGACCAGATTCTTCGGAAGGTGCTCCTCCGAATCCGCAATGAAATACGCGTCGATGACCACCATGCCGCTGGTCGCCTCCAGACTCAGGTCCACCGGCCCCGCGGGCAACGGCAGGTGGAACAGGACATTCGGCCGCTGGCCGGTACTGCCGGGGCCCCATTCGCGGTGGTGAAGCTCCTCGCCGTTTTTCCGGATCACCAGGCCCGCCCCGCGCCGGGAAATACCCGCAATGTGAAGACCGAGGACCTTCGGCTCGGAAAAGTCGCTCCGGATCACCAGCGGTTCGTGCAAGGACCCGCTGCTGAAGAGCCGCCAACTGATCCGGCCCGCCGCTTCCACGGCTTCCTCCTCCGACTTTCCCCGCAGGTCGAGCGTCCAGGTCTCCGGCGGCTCCCCCGTGGTGACAATGCGCGGGTGGAGGGTCCAGAGGTCGGCCGGTTCGCTCGAGGCAGCCGCGGGTAAGGCGACAAGAATAACGGAGAAGGCAGCGGAGCGGAGGAATTGATCAAGCATGTTCCAAACGGGATTGAGATTTTCGGTTTTCAAGGGTTTGACGCCGGGTGTGGGGGACGGTCAACCGGAATCGGTTCGGCTTCATCGCCCTCCATGTGGTAGGGCAGCTTGTAGAGCTGCTCGCCTTCCGAATCGGTAAAGAAGAGGCGGGAAATGGAGAACCCCGAGGAATCCCCGTCCGCCCACATGGCGTAGAAAGGATCGACCGGATTGTGAGGGCGGCGCACGTAGCTGTGGTTGAACGGGCTCTCCCGCGTAATGGCCTTCTTGAAACTCCACGTGTAGCCATTATCCACCGACTCCCAAAGGCCGACCTCGCCGCCGGTGTGGTACGGTTGCGGCCCCTCCAATGCCGGCCCGATGAGCCGCCACCGTTCGCCGTCGATATAGAGGCTGCCCATGTCGTAGTTGTGATCGGAGCGGACGATTTCAGTGGTGATCCATTCATCGCCGTTCCAGCGGATGATTTCCCAGGTCCGCGGATCGTTGTCAGGTCCGGGCTCGTGCCCGCCGGAAGTAACCGCCAGCACCACGGGATGCCCGTCCTCGTCGAAGAGCAATTTGGTAATATAGGCCAGCCTCCCCTCCGCTTCGTAGTCGACCGCGAGCGCCGGGTTGTCGCGGTGGTCCAGCGGCGTTGAAACCACCTCGCCTTCGATCGTTTTCCAGGTCTCGCCGAAATCGTCGGTCTCGACGTAGTAGATGTTCGTGCGGGTGTCGACGCCGCGCGGATGGTAGTTGAAGGCGGTTCCGACCCGCCTTTTCTCCGGGTCGATCCGGCTGACCTGGTAATGCCCGCCGAACCCGGCGAGCTTGGGCAGATCGTCCGCCGGCTCATCGGTCCAGTCGCGCCCGTCGACACTCGTTTCCCAGTAGAGCTCCCGGCCCCGGGTGTAGAGGGTTTGCAGGTGCAGGAAACCTTTTCCGGGCACATACCAGACCTGCGAGTAGGTTGTTTCGCGGTCGACGATCTGCTCGAACTCCCGGACGGAATAGGGTTCGACGGACCGGAAAATCTGTCCCGGCCGCCGCCGACCGCGGCCCGCCACAAATACCCAGACGTGTCCGTCGCCGTCGATGGTCAGGCTCGGATTGTCATGGGGATCGTCCACCCCGCGCTGGTCCCGGATGATGACCGGCCGCGACACCACGTGACGGGCGTGGTCGTAGTAGGCGCCCATGATCAGCAGGTACCGGTTCTCCGGACCGGTGGTCCCGCCGTAAACGAAAAAGGTTTTGTCCACCTCCGGCGCATACACCGCCATCGGCGTCAGGGTATGGCTGAAGCAGAAGGCCAGGCCGCCGGCATACTTGTCGCCGTACTCACCGGAGAGCTGGCCCAGGGTAAACCAGATTCCGCGGTACCCGTCGACGGCATCGACGAACGTGTAAACGTTGTGATCGCTTTTGGTCGTTCCCCGCTCGTTGGTGGCGGTCACGTCAATGCGATAGGTCTTGTTCTCTTCCAGCCCGCTGGTATCGGCCAGGACTACCTCCCGCAGGGTGGGAGTACCGGAAATCCGAAAGCGGCCGTTGGCGTCCCGGCCGTTGAGACGAACGTCGATGGCGGAAACATCGATAGGCCGATCGCTGCTGACCTGCAGTCGGATCTCCTCATTCCCGCGCAGGATCCCGCTGGCCGAGGCGGGGCTGACCATGGAAACCGCCGGAGGCGCGGGCTCGGCGTACAGCCGGATGTTGGTGACGTCCGCGTAGTCGCCCTCCTCGCCCCTGACCGCCCCGATGCGCAGGCTCCCGAAGGCCGTGCCCGGGCCGAAACGGTTGCGCCAGGCAAGGTCGCGGGCAACCGTTTCCCCGTTGACGGCGACGTCAAAGGTATGGGCACCAAGATGATTGGTGATGCGGTACCGGTTCCACCCCTCGTCGATGGGAACCAACTCGTTGTAATCGCCGTCAAAATAGGAAAGGTACCCGGGATGGTAACCCCACATGAGGATCGAAGCCTGATGGGCGGGAGCGGTCATTCCCGGCCGAAGCAAAAACAGGTCCAGGGTTCGCGACCCGGTGGTCGAAACCCGCGCATCGAATTCCACCACCAGGCGGGTATCGGCCAGCGGGGGGAAGTTCAGCAGATCCGCATCCCTCCGGGCGCTGGCGATCTGGTGGCGACGCAGGGCCTTCGGGGCCGGCCCGTCTTCCAGGACCACGATCTCCCCGGGACGCGCCCGGCCGGAGGCGGGCGTCCAGGACACCGGCCCGTCATTCACCTCGCGCAGGTCCCCCTCGGGGAAACGCTCGTCGTCGGCAAATCCCCCGCTGTCATAAAGGAGCCACAAATCGTCTTCCGAAGGCGAAGACGCCGCGACGCCGGACGGAGGCGTGGCGAGCAGGAGGAATGTGAGGCCGGCAACGGCCGGCACAAAGCGCACGGCACGGAATCGGGCGAGGGACGGTTGGGCAGGCGTTCGATTCATAATGAGTGGATTTCTGTTGAGATTAAACGGCGGGGCAACGGCGCCGGGTCAAGTCCTGATCATCAAATCGGGAGAAACGAGCCCACGGGCCAAAGGCCCGGGGTTCCGCGGCTTCCATGGCGATTCCGGCGCGGAAACCCGGCTTCCGCCGAACGATCAAAAAACACAGCGCCTTAAGGTCCTGCGGTTGTGCGCACGCGGTAAAAGCGGCGCGCGGCGTTCGGGTTTGGATCGGTCACGACCTCGATTTCGCCGTTCCCCGAATGGGTCGCCAGGGTCGTCCAGTCGTCCGGGAGCAGCGTGTCACTGTATTCAATAACATATTCCGTCCCCTCCGCGGTCACCAGGTCGAAGGTCACTTCGGTTCCGCTGTGGCGAAGGTTTCGTATCAACTGTTCCGGTACGGAATCCGGAGGAACCTCCGACGGTCTCACCGAAATCGCCAGGTTGTCGACTTCGGCGTAGTCACCGGGAAAACCGCGAATCGTGGCCAGTCGCAGACGGCCGAGAGCCGTACCTTCCGGAAACACGTTTCGCCAGTTCAGGTCCGTTCCCACGACCTCGCCGTCGATTACCAGGTCAAAACGATTCCGGTCCAGGTAGTGGATAACCTCGTAGTGATGCCACTCCTCGTCGAGATCGTAGATGGGACGGTAGGAGCCGTCGTAATAACTCAACTGTTCGGAAATATGTCCCCATATAAGCAGTGAAGCCTGGTGGCCGCCCCCGGTCTGTCCGGGACGGAGGAGAAACACGTCGAGCGTCCGGTCATGTCGCCACGACATGCGGGCATCAAAGCTCACGGTCAGGACCCCGGTCGACACCGGCGGGAAGTCGAGGTAATCGACATCCCCCTCCTCGTTGCGTTGCGTCTTGCGGAGCACCCTATTGTAGGGTTCCTCCGTCACGACCACCTCGGGAGGCTGTTCGCCCGGGATCCATTCCCAGCCGTCTCCGGCAACCGGCCCCAGAGGCCCGGGCGGATACGTCTCGGCGTCCTCAAAGCCGCCCGAATCATACAACGTCACCGGCTCTTCGGTCACCAGGAAGGTCCAGCCGATTTCGGTGGTTCCGGCCGCATTGGTCGCACTGATCTCCGCGAGGTAACGTTCACCGGCATTGAGGTCACCCGTGTACGCGACGGCCAGATGCGCCTGAGAACCCTCGGCCACCAGGTGCGCGGAAACATTATCCCCGTTGAGGTGGAGGGAAATATCGCCGGAAGTAATCGGGACATGGGAGGTGACTTCAAAGGACAAGCCGTCCTGCGGCCGGACAACAGCGTGATCAAACGGTCGCAAATTGATCACATCCGGAGGCGGAAACGCGTCCTCGTCCTCCGGGGCCCCGGTGATCACCAGATTGTCGATATGGGAGTATTCGAAGACCGGACCGGACTGGTGACTGTGCAGGCGAAAACGGCCGATCGGCGTCCCGGGTTCGACATTCCGCCAGGGAAGCATTTCGGCCACGGGTTCGCCGTTCACCAGCAGATCGAAACGGCCGGCCGCCGGCCCGCTCAGGTAATTGATGACCTCGTAGTGATGCCACTCCTCGTCGATATCCATTATGGGTATCCAATCGCTCCCGTCGTAATAGGACAGCTTGCCCTCCTCCACTCCCCAACCGAGGAGATGGGTCATTTGCGCGGAGCCCAGCGGCGAAAAACTGACGTCGAACATTCGTCCTTCCGTTGTGGATACCCGGGCATCGAATTCGAGGGTTAACGTTCCCGAAGCAAGCTGGGGGAAATGCAGCCAGTCGGCACGGGCCGCCCCCATGTTCATCCGTTCCAGGACTTTTCCCTGAGGTGGCCCGGCGTCGACGATTTCGGCGGGCTCCGATCCATGGGGAAACCAGGTGGCCACACCGTGCGTCACTTCACCCAAAGGTCCCGGCGGGTACAGCGTGTCACTGTCAAAGCCTTCCGAGTCGTACAGGACAAAGGGACCGCTGGCGGTGGAAAAGGACCGGGACACGATCACGGTTCCGGCGTCGTTGCTCGCGGTGATTTCGAACGTGTACGCTTCATCGGATTCGAGCCCGTCGTAGTGAACGGTGCGGTGCGTGGGTTCGCCCGTGATAGCGAGCTCATCGGAAACGTCCGATCCGTTGACCGACAACGTGATCGCACTGTCATCAATCGGTTCCGAGGCCAACACTTCGAACCGGATTCCCTCGCCCGCCGGATGAACGGCGTAGTCGATGGGGACGACATTCTCAATCGCCGGTGGAAGCAGGGGAATCCCCTGGACGATGGAAACCGAATCGAGATCAAAGTACAGGATCTGATCGTTCGGATTGGCCTGCGTGCTGAAATGCAGCCAGGTGTGGCTGGTGGCGGTCGCCGACGACGAACGGAATCGGTGGAGATCCCGGCTCTGGAACGAGGCGCCGCTGGTCTCATCCAGAATGGAAACGGTGTAACTGAGCTCGTCCGGATAAACGGTCACGGCAAAAGCGTAGACGTGACCGGCGATCATGGGTACCCCGGAGTCGAAGTTATTGTTCAGGTTATTGGCCCCGGTGCCGTCCACATTGTCGTAGATCCAGAACGTCTGCCCGGCTCCGACACCGCTGATGGGCGAGCCGGAAGCGAACATCTGCCAACTGGTATTGCCGTCCTGCCGGTTTGTCAGCCGCGGAGCTCCCCGGCCGAAGAAGGCGATGCTGTCGTTCGAAGTAGTGAAGGTTTCGGAGAAGTACTCCTGGGACAGCGGAACCCGGAATTTCCAGCGGATGGTGTGGACCTGTTCGATGTCGACCCCGGCCCCCGATTCGTATTGCCGAGCCACGTTCCGGGTGGATGGGGTGGCCCCCGGCGCCACGTCCATGCGCAGGTAGGGCGTTCCCCCGTCGATCGGATCGTCGGTCAGGATCTCCCCCTCCATGGTTGAAGCGTGCTGCCACGCGTCGACCCAACCATTGCCCGCTTCGCCCGGGAAAACAAAGTCGTCGAAATTCGATTCGATCATTCCCTGGGCCCATGTTGATAATGTCAGCAATACCGCCAACACGCCTGCCATACCTACCGTCTTTGCGTGAGTTTGCATAATTGAGAGTAAGGGGGTTGAGGTTGGGTGAAATTTTATCCGGTCAATCAGGGAAGCGTATCCAGTTCTTCGTAGAACTGCATAAGCCGGGCCGGGCTGGGACTCGCGCTCGAGATTCGGCTCGTCATCGGTCCGGGCGCCGTCCACCGCACCGACCCGTCGCCGAACAAACGATTGAAACCGCTTCCCTTGTGGGTTTCATTGATGACCGACCCGCCGGATATCCCTCCGCCGGACCAGTTGCTGACGCCGACAAAATCGCTGTAAATGACCGCGTGCACCACCTCGACGCGTCCCCGGGTCGGCCGGTCGATATAATCGGTCAGCTTCCAGTTGGCCGGGCTGGTGGCGGCTATGGTCCGGGCCGGAAATGAGGACCGCTCGCGGCGGCCGTCGGCCGCGATGTTGATGGGCGAAAAATAGCCGATGGCTTCCCGGGCATCAACTTCGCGGCCGGGACAGAAAAAAATCTCGTCGCTGTCGACGTAACCCTGCTCCAGCAGGAGGCCGAGGTTTCGAGCCTGCCCCCCGTACCACATCCAGTAGGTGGAAAACGGTGACGCCGTACGGTAAACCGGCGGGAGGTTCTCGTCATTGTCCGACGCATACATGTGAATCGCTATGCCGACCTGCCGGAGATTGCTCGTGCACGCCGACTTTCTCGCCGCATCGCGAACGGCGCCCACAACCGGAATCAGGATCGAGGCCAGGATACCGATGATCGCTATCACGGTGAGCAGCTCGATCAGGGTGAAACCGGCACGCAGCACCGTCCTGGCACTGCCGGTTTTAACGGAAAGGCACGTTTTCATTTTCTTGGGGGAATTGAGGTTGCGACCGTCGCGGCGCTTCGATCCATACGAAGGCTGCTTTCGTTCCATGCTGCCCGCGCCCGGAGTATCGTCAAGCTAAAATATTATAAATATAAAACGTTAGCCTTTTTTATTAATAATAATAAATAAAGCTGGCTTGCCCGACTCCTCAGGCGGTCCGGCCCGCCCGCGCTCCCCTCGCCACCCGGGCGGTGGATTCGCGTACCGACAGCGCCGCGGGGAGGATCACATCCCTGAAGATTTCATCGGGCCCGCCGGAGGCATCCATGACAATCTCGCCCGCCACCGCCCCCATCCGCTCCGGATCGGTAAAGGCGCCGGTCAATGTCGGGGATTCCTCCTCGCAGACCCGGGTCCCGTCCACCGCCGCCACACTGACCTCCCCGGGGACGGCGATCTGGTTGGCGAGCAGGTAGTTGACCGCCCCCCGGGCCATGAGACCGTTGTAACCCACCCAGGCGGTCGGCAGATTCCTCCGGCCGAACCGCTCCAGAAGCCGCGCCGCCACGGTCTGCCCGTCCATCCGGTCGCCGCCTTCAGCCATGCCCACGGCATCGGGGACACACGTCGCGCCGCGCCGGCTCACCGCCTGCAGAAATCCCTCCATTCGACGCTTGTGACGCTCTCGCTTGTGGTGTTCACCCAGCCCGATCCAGGCGAATGAGCGGTGCCCGAGGGACGCGAGGTGATCGACGAGCAGCGAGGTCGCCTGCTCCTCGTTGTTCAGCACCGAGTGACACAAGCCGGGGTAGCTGGCCGACACGGCGACCAGGCGGGGAAAGAGCCGGCGCAACTCCCCCAGGAAGGCGCGATCAACCTGCCCCATGACCACCACGCCGTGAACCTGGTCGCGCAACGGGGAAAGGCTCCGCAGCTTTTTTTCCATCAACCCCACCTCCGTCCCGAGAAACAGCGAGGAACGGCCCCTTTTCTCCAGAAAGGCGTGCAGCCCGTGTTGCACGTGACTGAAGAAATTGCTCTGGGTGTAGAAGGTGAGGCGGGAGCGGAGGATAAAACCGACCTGGGAAAGACGGGACCCGTCCCCGTTTTCCCCGATGCGCATCCCCTTCGGCTTGTAACCCACGTCGACGGCGTAATCCCAGATCCGCCGGTAGGTCTCCCTTCCGATCCCCTTGCTCCGGCCATTGAGGACCATCGACACCAGGGCCTGGGAAACACCGAGGTCACTGGCAATCCGCTGCTGGGAAACCCCGGGGCGCCGATTCGCGCCCGCCACCCGTTTACCGCTTTCGCTCATACCCCACCTATAACCGCTGCACTCGCAAAAACTCAAGTCCTGTTTTATTGAATTTATATTATAAACCACGACAACGTTTATGGCCGATCCGGGCCAGACCTGGCTTTATATTAATCAGGTTTGATCTTGACTCGATTCGGTGCGCTGAGCGAAAACGCAGGCCCATGCAACCTTTCTCCCACCTCCCTTCCCCGCCCGGCCGGTCCGCGACTCGGGCCGCCGCCGTGCTGTTTGCCGCGGTTGTCGCCTTCAGTGCCCTCCCGGCGGTCGCATCGCCCACCAGCCGCCTGCTCTACCCGGGAGAGGACGGCAGGCTGGTTTACGAACCGATGGGAGATCGCGGGGACCGGATTCCGGACTTCTCTCATTGCGGCTACCGGGGCGGCGGGAGGGCTCTGCCCGAGGTTGCCACCGCAGTGACCGTGTCCCCCGGGACCGAAGGCGACGACGACACCGCACGCATCCAGGCGGCGATCGACGCAGTGGCCGCGCGCGATCCCGCGGAGGACGGCTACCGGGGCGCGGTACTGCTGAAGCCGGGCACCTACCGTATTCACGGCCAGGTGCAAGTCAACGCCGGGGGCGTGGTCCTGCGGGGCTCCGGCCGGGGAGAAGGAGGAACGGTGCTGCTGGGGCTGGGCGATGAATCCCGGCCGATCGTCCGTTTCCAATCACCGGAAAACAAGAACCGCGACGCCGGCAGCCGCCAGGCGGTGACCGACGCTTACGTCCCCCTGGGGACCGACCGCCTCACCGTGGGGGACGCCTCGGGCTATTCGGTTGGGGATACCGTCGACATCGTGCGCAAAGGAAACGCGGCATGGATTTCCCACCTGGGAATGGACGCCATCACGCCCCGGCCGGAAAACCCGGACGCGACCCGGAGCTGGGGGCCCTTCGACCTCGCTTTCGACCGGGTGATTACCGCCATTGAAGGCAACCGCATCGCCCTGGACGCGCCCATCGGCATGGCGATGGACGAGCGCTGGGGCGGCGGCGAGGTCTACCCCTACGAAGAACGCCGCATCGCGCACCTCGGCATCGAAAACATGACCCTGATGTCCGATCCGGCCCACGAAACAGACGAAAACCACCGCGGGCGGGGCGTACAATTCGACCGCGTCCTGAACGGGTGGGCGCGCGACCTCACCTTCCGCAAGCTCTCGCACGCCGCGGTCAGCGTCACCGGCAACAGCAAATGGATCACCATCCGGGACTGCGAGTACCTCGAACCGGCCTCGGAGATACGGGGAGGACGCCGGGCCGTCTACGCGGTCTCCTCGGGGCAACTGGTGCTTGTTTATCGCTGCGCCGCGGACGAAGCGCGCCACTCCTTTCACGTCGGAT
>PXDC01000511.1 GCA_003565135.1 Verrucomicrobiota bacterium | reverse complement strand
GGTCAGCTTCGCCGACCGAAGAGGGGTCGCGCTCCGGGGGGGGCACCATTGCACGCAGCCGCTCATGAAACGACTTGGGCTCGAGTCCACAACCCGTGCCAGTTTTTATATTTACAATACCAGGGAGGAGATCGATCGCTGCGTCGAGGTGATCGCGGAGATCCAGAGATTCTTTGGGTGATTCGTGAATCGTGATGGGTGACCGGTTTCGTGGGGGAGGAAAGCGGGTGCCTGCGGTGCCGAAAGCGGGCGTATAGAACGGTTGAGCCCAACCGGTCAATGGTCCCGACGCGCCTGAGGCCCGTCAGGGGTTCTCCTTGTTTCCGATTCCGCCGGCCGGGAATAATCAATACCCCATCAGCGAGAAAGGGAGTCAAATCTCATCCAGAAAATCCAGTCCCCGGCGAGTCGGATCGAGGCCTTCCGATTTCAGCCAGTCGGGGTTGTAGAGGCGGGAGAGGTAGCGTTGGCCGTCGTCGCAGAGAATGGTGGTGATCACCTGTCCGGGGCCGCGTTCGCGGGCGAGCTTGACCGCTCCACAAAGATTTATGGCCGAGGAGGCGCTTAGGAAGAGCCCTTCCGTCTCCAGCAGGTGGTAGAGCATCTTGATCATGACGCGGTCGTGAATCCGGAAGGCCTCATCGATCGGCGCGGACTCGAGGTTCCGGGTCACCCGGCCCTGGCCGATTCCCTCGGCCACGGAATCGCCGTCGTCGATGTCGAGGTGTCCGTGTTTGAACCAGGACCACATGGCCGCCCCGTAGGGATCCGCGCAGACGGTGCAGATGTCCTTTTTCTTTTCTTTCAGGTAGGTCGAAACTCCCGCCAGGGTGCCTCCCGTTCCGACCGAGGCCACAAAGGCGGTGACGTCGCCGCCGGTCTGCCGATAGATTTCGGGTCCGGTCGTGCGGACGTGGTATTCGCGGTTGGCGGTGTTGTCGAACTGATTGGCCCAGAATCCGTTATCGATTTCCTCCGCGAGGCGGCGGGCGACGTGGTTGTAGTTGGCGGGATCTTTGTACGGAGCGGCCGGTACCGGTCGCACCTCGGCACCGATGGCCCGGAGGAGGTTGATCTTTTCCTGCGACTGGGTGTCGGGGATAACGATTATGGTGCGGTAGCCCCGTGCGTTGCCGACGAGGGCGAGACCGATTCCGGTGTTGCCGGCCGTGCCCTCGACGATGGTTCCACCCGGTTTAAGCAGGCCGCGCTGCTCGGCGTCTTCCACGATGCCCATGGCGGCGCGGTCTTTGACCGATCCACCCGGATTGAGGAACTCGGCCTTGCCCAGGATCTCGCAACCGGTGGCCTCGGACAGGCTGGGGATTCGGATTAGGGGCGTGTTGCCGATCGTTCCGCAGAAGCCGTTCTTGATCTCTTTGCTCATGGAGATCATCACTAGGCGACGCGGTCTGGTAAATCGAGCCTGTTTTTTCCGGGAGGCCGGCCGCGGGATACCGGGGCCGTTACTCCACGATCCTGCCTCAAAGCTCCAGCGGGTGCCGGATTTCGACCAGAGTGCCGCCCTCCGGATGATTGCTCAAAGTCAGGTCCCCGTTGAGGTTGCGAAAGCAGCGCCGGGCTACGGTCAATCCCAGGCCGTCTTTCCCCTTGGTCCCGTTGAACGGCTCGAAGAACGTCGCCTGCATCTCCGGATCGAATCCGCAACCGTGGTCGCGGATTCCGATGACCAGGTGGTCACCGTCGCGGACGGCGGCCGTGATTTCGATTGTTCGGTTCGGCTCCGGCAGCCCGTCATAACTCTCCCAGGCGTTCTTGAGAATGCGGACGAGGGCGTCCACGGCCGCGTCGACGCGCGTCTCGACCACGAGGTCGGGCGGTTCGACCGTAAAGGTGAATTCGCGGGAGATCCCCATTTCCTGGCGAAAATTCTCAATGGAATCTCCCAGGAGTCCGGCTACGGGGGTGGGGACCGGGTCCGTTTCGGTTTCCCGCGCGGCCAAACCGAAACGGCGTACCATTTCGGTGGCTTTGTTCGCCGCCGATTCCAGCTGCTGCTGGTATTTAAGGATCTTCTCCGGCTCACGGTGATTGGTTTTCAGCAGGTGGAGGTAGCCGAAAATCACGCCGAGAACGTTGTTGAGGTTATGGGCCACGCCGTCGGCAATCGCCCCGATCGAAGCGCGGCGTTGGAGGGTTTCGAAGCGGTCCTCCAGGCGGTTGTATTGGCGTTGCAGCGCGATCAGACGCAAATGCCAGCGGATGCGCACCAGGATTTCCCGCGTGTTTCCCGGGGTTGCCAGGTAGTCGATGGTTTCGGTCGCGGGACCCTGTTCGGGAATCGTCGGGATCAGGACGAGGGCGGACCCGAACGGGCGTGGCGCTCCGGGGTCGGCCCGGAAAAAGGAATTCGCGTCGATGTCCGATGCCCGGGCATCGACCAGGAGGAGGTCCGGTTTTTCCTTCCGGGCCGTCTCCACCGGGTCCGCCCCCGGACTCCCCTCCACCAGATAAACCTCGAGCGTTCCGAGGGCGTCGCGCAGCTCCGTATCGCTACGGCCCGCGACGTCAATCAGAAGGATTTTCAGGGCTGGCGTTGCCATATGAGCGATTCGAGGGTGTCGCCACAACTTTGGTGCGTGCGATAAAATCGTGTCCGGCACGGCGATCCTGAGTCAGAAACGCGAAGAAGTAGTTGAAAAGGAAAACCAGGAGGAGCGGATGGGTGATGGCGAGGGCCAGCGTGACCGCCTTGATGACGGAGCGAAGCACAGTAGCGCCGGCCACCAGTTGAGGGCGGCCGTAATCGGTCCGAATGACCTTGATCTTGAAGAGCAGTTTGCCGGGAGACGCCCCTTTGGTCAATAACTCGCTGAGGACAAAATAGAGGAGGATCAGGATCAGCGAGATGATATAGGTCGTTTGAAGCAGTTGACGGGCATCCTCGGTCAACTCGGGAGCGGGGCCCGCCGCCTCGCGGTCACCGTCGGCCTCGTCGAGTTGTTCGCTGTACTCCCTCGACTCACGAGAGAATTGCTCGAGTTCCTCCGCCGCCTCCGGGTTTTGGCGCAGCACGAAGAAGTTCGTGACCGTCAGCACCACGACCATGATGAGAAAGACATCCGCGGCGAAAGCGCCGATGCGGAGCATCAGGCCGGCGCTCTCCGGTGGGGGAGGCGCCTCGTCGTCCTGACTGTTTCCGTTGTTCGACCCCTGGAACGGGTTTTGATAGTCCGCCATACCGCTTTATCCCTTGTACACGCGCAGGAGGGCTTCCGCCATGTGCGAGGGGGTTTCGGCCACTTCGATACCGGCATCGTTCATGGCTTCAATCTTGGCCTCGGCGGTTCCGCTCCCGCCGGATACGATAGCTCCCGCGTGGCCCATCCGACGTCCGGGAGGGGCGGTGGTGCCGGCGATAAAAGCGGCGACGGGTTTTTTGACGTGTTCCTTGATGTAGGCGGCGGCTTCCTCTTCCGCCGTTCCGCCGATCTCACCGATGAGGATCATGGCTTCGGTATCCGGGTCCTCGTTGAAGAGGCGGATGGCGTCGGTGTGGGTGGTGCCGCTGATCGGGTCACCCCCGATACCGATGCAGGTGGACTGGCCGTAACCGCGCTCGGTCAATTGCCAGACGGCTTCGTAGGTCAGGGTGCCGGACCGGGAGACGACCCCCACCTTGCCGGGCTTGTGGATGTATCCCGGCATGATACCGATTTTACATTGGCCGGGCGTGATGATGCCGGGGCAATTGGGGCCGATCAGGCGCGTGCGGCTTTGCTCGAGCTTCACTTTAACCTCCGCCATATCGCGGACGGGGATACCTTCGGTGATGCAGACCACCAGTTCGATACCCGCGTCGATTGCCTCGAGAATCGAATCCCCGGCGAAAGCCGGGGGCACAAAAATCACGGATGCGTTGGCGCCGGTTTCGCGGACGGCGGTGGCCACGGTGTCGAATACCGGGACTTTGTCCTCGAAGCGTTCGCCTCCCCGGCCGGGAGTGACGCCGGCGACGATGTTCGTGCCGTATTCCAGGCACTGTTGCGCGTGGAAACTGCCGGCTTTGCCGGTGATTCCCTGGACCAGGAGACGGGTGTCTTTGTTGACGAGAATACTCATGAGATGAAAAAACGTTATTTGTCGGAAACGAGTTCCACGATCTTCCTGGCGGCGTCGGCCAGGGTGTCGGCGGATACAATTTTCAGGTCGCTCTGTTCCAGCAGCTTCTTGCCTTCTTCGACGTTGGTGCCCTCAAGGCGTACCACCAGGGGGCGGTCCAGGTGGACCGCCTTGGCGGCCTCCAGGATGCCGGTGGCGATAACATCGCACTTCATGATTCCCCCGAAGATATTGACCAGGATTCCCTTCACATTTTCGTCCTTGAGGATAATGTTGAAGGCCTGGGTGACCTGTTCGGCGTTGGCACCGCCACCCACGTCGAGGAAGTTGGCGGGCGATCCGCCGTAATGCTTGATGATGTCCATGGTCGCCATGGCGAGGCCGGCCCCGTTGACCATGCAGGCGATGTTGCCGTCGAGCGCGATGTAGTTGAGCGACGCCTTGGACGCTTCGATTTCCTTGGGATCCTCCTCGTTGAGATCGCGGTAGGCGACGATGTCGGGGTGACGGAACAGTGCATTGTCATCGAACCCGACTTTGGCGTCGAGGGCCAGGACATCGCCGGCGGGCGTGGTGATCAGGGGATTGACCTCCACCAGGGAGGCGTCTTTTTCCCAGAAAAGGCGGTAAAGACCGTCCAGAAGCTTGACGGTCTGTTTGACCTGTTCGCCCCGGAAGCCGAGTCCGAATGCGATATTGCGGGCCTGGTAGGGACGCAGGCCCAGTGTCGGATCGATGACCGCGCGGGTGATTTTTTCCGGCGATTCCTCCGCGACTTTTTCAATGTCGACCCCTCCCTCGGTGGAGGCGATGATCACCGGGCGGGACGTGGCCCGGTCCATGACGATGGCGAGATAGTATTCCTTTTCGATGTCCGATGCTTCGCAGAAATAAATGGTCTGGACCTTCCGGCCCTCGGGTCCGGTCTGGTGAGTGACCAGGGTGTTACCGAGCATCCGGCGGCCGTATTCGACCGCTTCTTCGCGTGTCTTGGCCAATTTGACCCCGCCCTTGAATCCATCGGTGAACGTGCCCTTGCCGCGTCCCCCCGCATGAATCTGGGATTTGACGACGATCGCGCCTTCGGGAAGTTTCTCCAGGGCCGGGCCGAAATCGGCTTCTTTCGTGGCGTCGCAGCCCGCGGGGACCGGTACGCCGAAACGGGCAAACAGTTCTTTTGCTTGGTATTCGTGTATGTTCATGAAAATTCAAAGAGGAATCTTGTTCCCGAGCGGGTCGGCATCAACCCCTTTCTTCGGCAGATGTTTCTCCAGGAAGGCCTCCTGGCGCCGGGCGAGCGTTTCAATCCCGGCGCGGGCCAGCGCCAGGAGCTGTTCCAGTTGATCGCCCGAGAAGGTGGCTTCCTCTCCTGAACCCTGGACCTCGACATACTGGCCGGCTCCGGTTTGAACCACATTGAAATCGACCGTGGCGTCCCTGTCTTCGACGTAATTGAGGTCGAGGACGGGGGTTTCCCGGTAGACGCCCACGCTGACTGCGGCGACCGAATCGAGGAAGGGATTTTCCGCCAGGATGCCTTTGTCGATCAATTGCTGAACGGCCATCCGGGCGGCCAGGTAGGCGCCGGTAATCGACGCGGTCCGGGTGCCGCCGTCGGCCTGAAGGACGTCGCAATCGATCCACAGGGTGTGGTCGGTGAGTTTTTGCAGATCGATGACGGCGCGAAGCGATCGGCCGATCAATCTCTGGATCTCGACGCCCCGACCGTCGAGTCGCCCTTTGGAAATGTCGCGCTGTTTGCGATCGAGTGTGCTGTAGGGCAGCATGGAGTATTCGGCGGTCAGCCAGCCGCCGGAAACCCCTTGTTGCCGCATCCAGTGAGGAACTTTTTTCTCCAGGCTCGCGGCGCAGATGACACGGGTGTCGCCGAAACAGGCGAGTACCGATCCCTGGGCATGGGGGGCGATGTTCGGCTGGAAAAGGAGCGTTCTCAGTTGGTCGACCTGGCGTCCGTCGGGACGGGCAAATTCTGTCATCCAACGGGTTGTAGGGGACCGTCCGCGGCGAAGCAACGATTTTTCGAGAGACCGGGGAACGGAGGGAACGGGGGGAGGCGAGAGGGGAGCCCGGGCCGATTCCTAGCCGAAAAGGCGGTGCAGTTCACGAGCGGGAAAATGGCGGCCGGGGCAGAGCGTTGTTTCCAGTTCGCGATGGACCAGGAAGCGGCAGGAGCCGCCCAGCTTGCCGTTTTTCAGGTAAGTGACGAGTTCCTTGAGCGCTTCGATCTGGTTGGACGACGGGCGGCCGGTCTCAAAATTGCCCACGAGGCAGATGCCGATGGAGTTGTTGTTGTAAGCGAGGCTGCGGACGTGCCCGCCCTGGATCTGCCGCGTCCAGCGGGCGCCGACTTCGATTTCCCCATCCCCGGAGTTGGTGCCGTTGCCTATAATGAAGTGATAACCCAGCCCGTTCGGCATGTTCCGGTGCCGCCGGTGAAAGCGGTCGAAAATCTCGGCATTGCCGTTGCCGGTGGCGCTGTGGTGGGCGATGATATTCTTCCAGCGGGCGCGGTTGAAATTGGAGACATCAATCTGCTTGCGGACCGCGGCCAGGAACGATCCGGAGCTTCCACCGGGAATGCGAAGGCGTTGGCCGACCCGGATGAGGTCTCCGCGCAATCCGTTGGCACCCTTGATAGCGGCGACACTCACCCCGTAGCGCCGCGCTATGTGGGACAGGGTTTCGCCGGAACTGACGACATGGATGGTGGTGGCGCCGTCGCCGGCCAGCAGGCGCGTCCCGGCCGCCGGCACCGCACAAGCGGTGAGAGCGCTCAGCGTGAGCTGCTTGATGAATGTTCGTCTTTCCATCTTCCACGTATCGATCCAGTGTCGGTCAAAATCGTGATCAAGAACGGGTTTCCGGTAAAAGTCAATCCTCAACCGGCCCGAAGGATCACGGCCCGGATTCGCGAACAACCGGGGAGTCGCCGGAGTCGGCCGGCGATTTCGATCCGGTGAAAAAAGAGCTCCTGGCGAACGATGGGATTCGAGACTCCGACGATAACCCGATTTCGTTCGTCGATTCGCATCAACCGACTGTATTCCGCATTGGCCGCGCCCACCACATCGGGCCAATTCTCCATGATGGTGTCCTCCGGGGTTTTCGCGCCCAGCCGGTAGCTTTCGAGAACCTCCTCGACCAGGCGATCCGATGAGCGGGGTTCACGCAGGATCGAACGGCTGGGATCCTCCGGCAACCCACGCAGGGCGGCGATGAGGTTTTCCACGTGGCGTTCGAATTTCATGCGGATCGTTTCTAGCGGCGAAGGCTGCCCGGTGGCAAACGCAATTCCGGGGTGCGGGCCAAGCCGGCGGTGACGGAGACGGTGGTTTTGGCTGACGGCGGGAGCTTCGGGGGGCCGTCACAAAAAAACCCGCCGAACATTGCCGGCGGGTTTTGAAATTGAGACGTAACGGATTCAGTTCGGCGAAACTTCCACGGCGTCGATTCCGGGAACCTCGAACAGGAAGGACGACGCGCGCCGGGGGCTCGAGGTTTCGAGCGGTGCGGCTTCCGGGCTGTCGCTGAGGCGGGCCAGGGCCGAAGCCGAGGGGGCGACGGCGGCGGGCTGCGCCCGGGGTGCTTCCACCGGCTCGGGACTTCTCACGAAGGGAAGAAACGAGGCCCACTGGAGCAGTGAGGAGGGAGTGGAAACGGTTTCGTGTTCTCCCTGCGCTGCTGCGGTGGCTTCCCCGGTTGTTTCCGGGGTGGTCTCGGCGGCAAAGGCGACACCGGCCGCGAGAGCCGGAATCAGCAGGAGGGAGAAAATCTTAATGAGTCCTTTGGTCATGATCGTGTGGAGTTTGAGGTTCCTCGGTAAAAGATGTCAACGATTTATGTCAGGAAGCCGTCTGCGGACCGCCGGCGCGTTTGCGGCGTCGGACGGCGAAAACAACGGCCATGGACAATAAACCGAAGGCGGTGGCGACGGTGGCCGGTTCGGGGACGATGATGATGTCGTCGATCGCGAGGTCACCCATCCCGCTCGACGGGACGATATTGCCGGAGTAACCGGTCTCGTTCGGTTCGCGCGGGCCGTCCTGCCCCAGCCAGATCGGGCCGAGGTAGCCGGCGTCGGCGATGTCGGCTACCGCATTTTCGATGGTGGCGCTGAAGACCAGAACCCCGTTCGGATCGTAAACCGTGTTGAGCTGGTCGACTCCCCCGAGACCGTTTGAGATCCAGGTGGTTTGCATGCGGTACCAGCCTTCGGTGCCGGTGGTGAAGGTATCGCCCAGAGCGAAAACGGCGTCGTCGTGCTGGGGGTGCGCCTGATTGTGGACGCCGTACTCGAAGCCGCCGAGGGCGTTCCCGGTGGCGGCAATGGACCATTCCCGGTCCTCGGAGAGCTGGATGCCGAAACCGCCGGCGGAAATGGGGGGCGCCCCGTCCGGGCGGTGGAGGGTCGGCTGGAAGAACCAGCCGTCGCCGGGTTCGTAGGCGTTGCCGGTATCGCCCAGCGGGCGGTTGGGATTATCCAGGTACGCGCGGAAACTGATGGAAAGACCGCTTTCGAACGCACCCACCGGGGCGTCGTCGTAACCGCCCGCCCCGTAGCCGAAGGCGGTTTGTTCGTTTTCGTTGATGAGGCCGACCTCCAGGTGAAAATCGGAGGCGTAGGAGAGGACCCCGAGATTGCCTTCGCCGGACGCGACCCGGTTCAGGTTGGAAACGGTGTCGGACTCAAACTGGCGGGGCACAATCCCGTCCGTATCCTGGGAGAAATCCTGTTGGTAGATTTGGCCGAAAACGGCGGGGACGAAAAGGGGGAGGGCCGATCCTAGGACGACCAGGCATTTGGACGATGTTTTCATGAGCAGGTGATTTTTTTTGCTTGTTTCTCGAGAAGCAGGAACCATGATTTCGAAGAACCTTAGAAGTGATCTAAGGCTCGGAGCAAGCGTAAATTCCGTAAAAAAACCACAAAAGCGGTGATGGATTACCTGATAGGGGTAATCCGTTGGTTTGGAGGGCGGTTTACGCAGCGGTTCGGATGGTGGAGAGCGTGGACGGCCCGGGCACACAGCGACTTAATGGTCGTCGCACCCCTGATCCAACGCCGGGGGGGGCGGTCGGGACGCGGGGTGACCCGTCACCTGCGGCGGGTCGGGAGGTAACGGATGGATTTCGATCCTTTGGATTCGTTTTTACCCCATCCTGAGACTGCGGGTAAGAGGTATCGTGCCGGATCGGGGATTGACCCATCCGGCGGATGCGCTAGCGGTAGAGTCGCTTGTAGAGTAACAATTCATGAAAAAAATCCTTGCCTGTCATTATCGTACCCGAAAGCCCGTGGAGGTTGTGGTCGAGGGGGAGCGAATCGTCTCGATCCGTTCCGCCGCGCCTTGCGCTTCATCACTTCTGGGGTTTGTGAGTAATCCGGCGTAGGACGTCGGTTTGTTTGACTGCCTGACTCGGCATGAAGGGTACCGGTTTGATACTTTCGTTTTTGCTCGGGATGTTTGCCGTTATTCTGGGCGACCTCCTGTTGTTTCCGCTCTGGATGGAATTGAACGGGCTCCAGCCCGTTGCGGATCGTCTCCGGGAGGGAGGCCATTCCGGGGCGGTTTCGTTTTCGCTCATCGTTTCCGCTCACCTGCCGACCCTCGCGGTCGCCTTTGTCCTCGGGTTACTCCTCGGGTGGACGGTCCGGAACGCCCTGTTCGCGGTCCTGCTCTGCGCCGGTGCGGGGCTGCTGCTCGGGCCGGCCCTCTTTCAATGGATCGCCTTCGAGCACAGCCCGTCCGCCGTCGTCGGCGCTCTTACGGTCTCGCACGTGCTCGTGTGGTGGGGCGTTGCCCTGCTTTTTCTCGCGCTCGGAGCCGGATGCGCCCGCAAAACCGGCCAAAAGAAGGGCGGTTCCTCTTCCTGAGGGCCGGCGTCGGCGTTTGTTCCGGCGGCCGGCACGCCGGCGGCAACCGGGGTGCCACCTGGCTGCATCGCTTTTCCCGGAAGGGGGTCGCGACACTTGAGCAGAACCCCGTGTGGGAAACGCCGACCGCCGGGATCGGGGGTGATGGGGGACCGGAAACCCTTGTCGATGAAACCGTCGCTCAGGTCGATCGACGCTTCTACCGCGTCCGGCTCGCGCCGTGAGCGGATGCCGATTGGCGTTGCCTGTCCGGAGTGCGGCGGTTTATCGATTGGGGTGCGAATGAAGCGCCTGCTCCTGGTTTTCGACAAGTTTAAGGACGCGCTGGAGGCGGAATCGGTTTGCGCGGAGGTGGCGCGAGCGGTGAGGGCCCGTTGCCCGGGGACCCTTGTGCAAACCGCGCCGCTGACCGACGGCGGGGAGGGCTTCGTCGACATTCTGACCGGGCGGGCGGGTGGAATCGTGCGGCAGGCGACCGTGTGCGGACCGCGCCTCCAACCGGTGGAAGCGGCTTACGGACGGGTGGACCTGGAGGGATTGCCGGGAGGCTTGAAACGCGCGTTCGGCCTGCCGGAATCCGGATACCTGGCGATTATCGAGATGGCGCGGGCGAGCGGACTGCAGCTTCTGGACGGGACCGAGCGGGATCCCTGGGTGACGACATCGTTCGGCACGGGGGAACTGATGACGGCGGCCGCGCGGGAGGGGGTGTCCGCCATCCTGTTGGGGGTGGGCGGCAGCGCGACCCAGGACCTCGGGCTCGGTGCCTTGGCCGCGCTGGGGTTGCGGCGGGAGCCGCCGGCGGACGGGGGGCATCCCGGGGCCGGGTTTGTGCCTGCGGAATGGGGGCGAATCGAGGCGTTCTCGGGGGAAGGGCTCCTGTCCCTGCCGCCGGTGCGGATAGCCTGCGATGTGGGGAATCCCCTTCTCGGCGAGCGGGGTGCGGTCCACACCTTTGCGCGGCAGAAGGGGGCGACGGATGCCGATCTCACCCGTCTGGAAGCGGTCACGGGCGAGGCCGCGGAAAAACTTTGCCGCGCCTTCGGCGTTCCCGCGGACGTCGCTACCCAACCCGGTGCGGGTGCGGCCGGCGGCATCGGGTTCGGGTTGCAGGTAGCCTGCGGTGCGCGCCGGATTTCCGGCTACGACCTGGTGGCGGAATGGCTGGGATTGGACGGGAAGATCGAGGCGGCCGACCTGGTGATTACGGGTGAGGGACGCTTCGACGCCGGTTCCCTGGCGGGAAAGGGACCGGGACGCGTCGTGAAGCGGGCGTTGGAACGGGGAAAAAAGGTCGTGGTGCTCGCCGGGGCGGTGGCCCTGTCGGCGGCGGAACGCGCGGCGTTGGAGGATTCCGGCGCCGTACTGGAGGCGGTTACGCCGGAAGGCATGGCTTTGGACGAGGCACTGCCACGGACCGGTGCCTTGCTGGGGGCGGCGGTGAACCGGGTCCTCTCCCGCCTGGAGGCCGCCGGGGGAGACTGAAAGGAAAAAACGGTTTGGATTGCATGCAGAGAAAGCGACACTTGAATGGAGCGGGTTCGCTTCGAGATAGACGCGGCCGATTACGCCGCGATGATTGACCCTCGGCGCCGACACGGAAACCTTTGTTTATGGTAGCCAAAAAGATCAGTTCGCTGGACAAGGTCCTGGGGCGTCTGGAGAGCCTTGATTCGGTCAACCTGACCAACCTCGTCCAAAGGCTGGCCCGGGAACGAAAGCTTCTGGAGACCGTGTTCAACACCCTCCGCGAGGGAATTTTGGTCATCGATCGCACCGGGGTCATCGAATATGCCAACGAGGCCGCCAGCCGGATGATAGGGCTCAAGGACGACGATCTGGGTGAGGTGACTTTGTGGAAACTCGTTCCCGATCTCGCCAAGAGTATCGAGACCAATCTCGAGGAACTTCGACCCCGGTTGCCGCTGTTGCTGCGGGAAATCGAGATCAATTACCCGGAGAAACGGATCCTGCGCCTCTACATCGTCCCGTTTAAGGAAGAATTCGACGAGGGCGTGCGGGCGGGGGACGACGAGCGGGAGACGGGGCATTTTGCGGTTATCCTGCACGATATTACGGCCGAAAAGCTGTCCACTGATGAGATGATCGAGAACGAAAAAATCTCGTCCATCCTGCTTCTCGCCGGGGGCGTGGCTCACGAATTGGGCAATCCCCTCAATACCCTGAATATCCACCTTCAGCTCATCCAGCGTCAGCTTAGGAAAATGGAACCCACGGAGGAGGCCGACCGGATTCGGGAATCGGTCGAAATCTGTTCCGGGGAGGTCGGTCGCCTGGACGGGATCATCAACCACTTTCTCAAGGCGGTCCGCCCGAGTCCGCCGGACTTCCAGGATATCCGCTTGCTCGACCTGATCGAAGAGGTGTTGCGGACGCAGGCCGATGAGCTGGCCGATCGCGATATCCGGGTGGACGTCGAGCTGAACCGGGACCTGCCGGTCATCCTGGGGGACCGGAACCAGCTCAAGCAGGTGTTTTTTAACATTTTCAAAAACGCCATGGACGCGATGGACGCCGGAGGGCAGTTGCGGGTTCGTGCCTGGAGCGATGAACATTCGGTTTTCCTCCAGATCGCGGATACCGGCAGCGGGATCAGCCGCGACGACCTGTCGAAAGTGTTTCAACCCTACTACACCACCAAGAAACGGGGACACGGTTTGGGCATGATGATTGTCCAGCGGATCATGCGCGATCACGGAGGGCACGTCGGCATCGAAAGCAAGGAAGGCGTGGGGACCGCGATTTTTCTGCAGTTTACCCAGAAACACCGGCGCGCGCGTCTTCTCAAGAGCGGACCGGACCGGACCGGGGGAGATGGATAGTTCCGGTTCGCGGTCCGGACGTCGGGGGCCCGGCGGTAGAAAATTTGGGACAAAATCGTGTTGACAGCAGGGAGGCGATGGCGGACATTCGATTTTTATATCTGCGGGCGTAGCTCAGTTGGTAGAGCACTACCTTGCCAAGGTAGATGTCGAGAGTTCGAATCTCTTCGCCCGCTCCGAAAAAATCCTTCCCGGCGGAAGGATTTTTTGCTGCCCGGAGGCTGAAACCATGACCCGGCCCGGGTTCGTTTTGTGCGACGCGGGATTTCGCCTCGGGCCGCCCTCGCCTCATAAACCAATCACCCAGTCAATCGACCATGTCCCCGTATCCGCCCTTATTCCGTTCAACACGCAAAATCGTCTTGGCCATGCTCTTGCCCTTGCCCCTCTTGATTTCCGGGTGCAAAACTGCCGGGGAAATGGAGGACGCCGGAATCGAAGACAAAGCGGTCACCGTACGGGTGATGAGTTACAATATTCAGCACGGGCGGGGAATGGATGGCGAGGTCGATGTGGAGCGGATCGCCGAGGTGATCAATGAGGAAGCGCCCGATATCGTTGCTTTGCAGGAGGTCGATCAAGGGGTGGAGCGGTCGGGACGGATAGATATTCCGGAAAAACTCGCCGAATTGACCGGCATGGAGGCGTTTTTCGAGCGAAATATTGAATTCCAGGGGGGGAACTACGGGAATGCGGTGCTGAGCCGGTACCCCATACGCCAACAGACCAACACCCACTTGCGCATGCTGCGGGAGGGAGAACAGCGGGGCGTAATCCATATGGTGCTCGATGTGAAGGGCCGGGATGTGCTCTTTATGAACACCCACATCGATTATCGAAGGGATGATTCGGAACGCCTGAAGAACATTCGCCAATTCCGCGAGATCATCGAAACGTACGGGGATTTGCCGGTAATCTTTTGCGGCGATTTTAACGATTTTCCCGGAAGCCGGACCCATGAGAAGTTGAAAGAGGACTTCGTCGACACCTGGGAAGCAGTCGGCGAGGGCGACGGGTTCACCTTCCGTGCCGACGCGCCCGACCGGAGAATCGACTATATTTTCCTTTCCCGTGACGGATCCCTCACCCCCGAACGGGCGTGGATCCCCGACACTCAGGCATCGGATCACCTTCCCCTGGTGGCGGATATTCGCCTTCGTTAGGCCGCGCGGTTCAGTCCATAAAGGCCCAGAGGATACGACGGCTCTTGACGTCGAGTTGCTCCGGTTGTTCCACACGGTAGAGGTCGCCCGCGATGTCGCGGAGAAGCAGACTGCCGTCCGGGAGCGGCCGCGGCCAGTCGTCGAGCTTGGTCTGGAACTGACGGGGCCCGCCCCGGGTTCGGACCTTCCAGACGCGCAGTTCAAAGTCCGGGTCCGCCGATTCGATGGCGGTGATGGGAAATACGAAACGGGATTCCGCCGTCATCGCCTCCAGAATGGCCCGCGATTCGGCGTCCAGGCCGTCCGGGCTTTCCACCAGGGCCAGTTCGTTTTTGTCCTCGTCCCGCAGGGAGAAAAAGCGCTCCGGCTGGGTCCAGGGAAAGCAGAGGTGGACGTTGACGCGCGTTTCGGCCCCGTCACGGCAAAACCAGACGGTGCCGTCTTTGTCGCGCCGGAGCCGAAACGGCGCGCTGCCGGCATGGGCGGCGGGAACGGGTGTGTGGGATGAAGTCATTGGATGCATGAGCGTTGGTTTCCGGGGTTTATACCGCGTACATTTCGTGCAGTTCGCGCTGCATGTCGTGGAGCTTCCGGTAAACACCGTCCGGTTTCTCCAGCAACTCGGAGTGGGTGCCCTGTTCGACCAGGAGGCCTTCCTTGACGACAAAAAGGCGGGAAGCCCGGGTCAGCGTCGAGAGCCGGTGGGCTATGGCAAATACGGTTCGTCCCGATACCAGGCGGTCGAGAGCTTCCTGAATTTTCCTTTCCGTTTCCGTATCCACGCTGCTGGTCGCTTCGTCCAGAATGAGAATGCGCGGATCGTGAAGGATTGCGCGGGCGATGGAGATTCGCTGCCGTTCGCCGCCGGAAAGGGTGTGCCCGCGTTCCCCCACAATGGTGTCGTAGCCGTGGGCCAGTTTACAGATGAAATCGTGGGCGTTGGCCGCGCGGGCCGCCCCGACCGCTTTTTCGACCGAGGCGTCCTGCATGCCGTAACGGATGTTGTCCAGGATGCTTCCGTGGAAGAGGTACGGGTCCTGGAGGACCATACCGATCTGTTGGCGGTACCGGCCCGAGTCCACTTCCCGGAGATCGTGTCCGTCCACCAGGATGCGGCCGCCGGTGGGATCGTAAAAGCGGGCGATCAGATTGATGATCGTTGTTTTACCCGAACCCGACGGTCCCACGAGCCCAACCATTTCACCCGGTTTCACAGCGAACGAAATGCCTTTCAACACCGGGCTGACCGGGTCGTACGCGAACAAAACGTTGTCGAAGACGACGTCGCCGCGAACCCGTTCCAGGCTCACGGGGTCGGCCTTGTCGGTCAGGTCGGGCTCCGTGTCCAGGACCTCGAAGATCCGGTGGGCCGAGCTGATGGACCGGTTCAGCATTCGCGACATCTGCCCGAAAACTTCGATCGGTTGAAAGAACATTCCGAGGTAGAGAAGAAATGAAACAAAGGTGCCTGCGGTCAGGGTCGGTTCCGATCCGACAATTCGCGGGAGCGCAAAAAACCACACCGCAACCGTCATCGCGTGCACGAACAGCAGCAGGAACGGCCAGAACGCCGTCCAGCGGTGGTGGATGCGGAAAAATTCGTCGGTCACGGTGGCGTTTCGCTCGCCGAAGCGCCGCTTTTCGTAACTCTCCTGGTTGAAGGCCTTGACCACGCGAATGCCCGGTATGGTGTCGGAGAGGACGTCGGTGAGATTGGACCACTTTCTCCAGGCGCGAAGAAACATGCGCTGCATGCCGCGTCCGTTGCGGTAGATCATGTAGAGCAGAAACGGGACCGGCAGCGTCATCAACAACCCCAGTTGCCAGTCGAGAAAAATGAGGACACAGCCCAGACCAATCAGCATCAGCAACGAAAGGGAAACTTCGACCACTCCGAACGCGATGAAGTCCCAGATCCGGTCGGTATCCGAACTGACCCGGCTGATGATGCTTCCGGTCTGTTTCGAGGAGAAATACGTCACGCTCAGTTTGTGGAGATGATCGTAAAGGTCGTTGCGAAGATCGCGTGCGACGTGTTCGCCCAGCACGGCCATTTTGCGCAGGCGCACCCAGGTCATAGCCTCCCGGGTCAGAAAAACGGCCGCGAGACCGCCTATGGTGACGAACGCAACCTGCAGGGCCGATTCCTGTGATAACTCACCGTCCTGAAAAGGCCGAATCACCGCGTCGATGATGTATCCGGTCAGATAGGGAGGCACCAGACCGACCACGGTCATGACCGTGGCGGCCACCATGCCGAGAATCACCTGGGTGCGGTAGGGCTTGAGGTACCCGAGAAGACGCCAGGCGATGGCCGCCCGGTTGGCCGCCACGCTGGCCTGCGCTTCACGGATCGGCTTGGCGACTCCCTCGGCGTAGAGTCGGTCCGGCTCGTGCGGCCCGGGAATTCCGCCTTCGATCCGTTGCCGAAGGAGGAAGAGCAGGGCGCCCATGGCGCGGCGTTGGCGCTGGGAATAACGGAACTCCGCCAGGGCCGGTTCCCCGGGACGATTGCTCAGGGTTACCCGGGTACAGCTCAATCCCGGCGTTTCTTTTGCATCGGCGATGTCGGCCAGGGCGAAAATCCTGACCGCGGGATTCGAGCCGTCGTTTTTCGAACGATACAGCGCCAGAGAATCGGGCCCGACAGCCACCCACTCTTCGGTCAGTTTGAGTGCGGGGTCGATGTCGGCCAGCGCGTAGAGCTGGACCGGGCCGCCACCCCAGGCGGTCTCGATGTGCCGACGGATTTCCGCCGGCATGGTGGCGGGTTGGCCGGTATAGCGCCGGACGATCTCCCGGTTGCGGTCCGGGCTGGAGGAACTGGAGTTCATGGGAAATGGATGCCGAAGGTGTTATTGGAAATGAAAAGACGGTACCGGCGGCGCCGGCGGGAAAAGACGACGAAGAAAACCCGGCGAACGGTAAACGTCGCGGGCCTCGGGGCGGGGTGGAGCTGGAAACGGAATCCCGGCGACTCAATGTCGCCAGCGGGAAAACGAGAATTTCTGCGCCGCCGGAGGCCGCTTTGCCGGTCGGGTTTTGGTATGCCAAAAGAATTTAATCATGGTACGGCCTCCTGTTTCCGAATTTGGGTGAAGGTCAAAGGAGCAGAAATCCCGTCCGCTGGCAAGCCGGTATTTTCCGATTTTTACAATCGGGTGTTTTACCCTGCTTCCGGACCGCGCGGAGGGCGTCTCCGGCAGGCGGCGGTCCGGATGGGTTGGAATTGTCGCTGACATAACAAAAATGGCAGAAGTTCGGCTGGTAAAGCGGATGCAAAACCGCCGCAGGGATTGTACCGGATGGACGTGAGCGAGCCGGTTGCCGGGCCAACGCCGCCATGGCGGGCTTGTGCGATTCAACGGTCCGGCAAACCCCATGGGAACAGGGACGCGACATGCCATTTGTCGGAGCGCGTTTGCCATACTCCCCGTCGCCAGGTTTTCGGATTGCTTCGTAGCGACGGGGTCTATCCCCCGATTCTCCGGGTCCCCGGATCTCCCGGGATAAACCCGGTCGCCACAACCACGGGAGTGCCGCTGTTTTCGAAAAACGGGATGACGGACAGTATATATCCGGGTAACGTTCATCTGTGGCGCGGTACCTTATGATTCTCAACCCCGGACGGACATTCTTTGCCATGCCATACGGTCTGATCGTCTTGTTGCCGCCGCCGGCCCGATTCACAAACGCGGTATGGAAATTCAATAAACAAACGGGAGGCTTATCGGTATTATAAAGCATCACATAACAACCGGGATAGAATGCGAAAAACACCATGACTGACTTCACTGGCCGTGTAACGGGAGGATCACATCACATCATTTGTATAGTTTCCGTGGCCGCACAATGCATTCGAGGGTTTATGGTTTGTTATAAAGTGGGCAATATGCTGGACATTACTATTAATCGGGTTCAAGTATATGCTATACACATGTGATTTATGAGAATCACATGAGTGGTAAAACAAACTAAAAAGATATGGCTATAAAAACATTGGGAAAGCAGTACCGAAGTGAATCCGAGGCGATTCAAGCTCTCCAGTCGGAGTTGTCGCGGCTCGAAGAACAGCACCAGGAACGTGCGGGCATTCTTAAGAACCTGCCGAAAGAGGCCGGTTTGAATTCCGTGGACGAACTGATCGAAGAGCTTGCGGAATACGCGAAACCTTCCCTTCGCCGCAAGGTACTCGGTCGTTCCGGTGCCAAAAAGAAGACTGTCGGTAAGAAAAAGACGGCCCGTAAAAAGACGGCGCGTAAGAAAACGGCCCGTAAGAAACGGGCGGGGAAAAAGGTGACCCGCAAAAAGGTTGCGAGTAAGAAGGCGGCGTCGAAAAAGAGCGCGACCCGAAAGGCGGCAACCAAGAGTGCAGGCGCGAATAAGCGATCCCGGGCTCAGCTGACGGCGGCCACGGTCGACCAGATGAAGGAGGCTTTTGCCGCGAAGATGACGGGAAAAGAGGTGGCCCGTAAGTTTGGCGTTTCACCGTCAACCGTGCATAATGTCAAGAAGCGGCTCGGTTTGACGAACGCTTGATTCGACTCGATTGGTGCGCGGCACGGTTTCATGCCGCTGCGTCAAGGCCCGGTTCGGCAACGGACCGGGCTTTATTATGCGCCTCTCGGGAAAGGCCGATTGTAGGGGCGAGTGGAACCGGCGGAGTCCGTTCTGGTGACAGCTTGCTCCCGAACCGGATCGAGACCCCTTTAGAGGCAAAGCGGGAAAGCCCCTCCGGGGTTATCGTCCCCCGCTTAAAGGGCGTGGATCGCCCGCTTGTCCACGGCCAGGGCCGCTTCTTTGAGCGATTCGGAGACGGTGGGATGGGCGTGGACCGTGCGGGCGATATCCTCGGCGCTCCCGCCGTATTCCAGGTGGGCAACGGCTGCGGCGACAAATTCAGAGGCGTTTTTGCCAATGATCTGAACACCGAGGAGCCGGTCGGTGTCTGCCGCGGCGATTACTTTGACCATGCCCTCCGTGGCGTCCATGGCCAGCGCGCGTCCATTGGCGGCGAGGGGGAATTTGCCGACGTTGACGTCGATACCCTTTTCCTTTGCTTCGTCTTCACCCATACCCGCGCTGACGATTTCCGGGTCGGTGTAGATGACGTTGGGTATGACAT